>JAISGZ010000061.1 GCA_031262845.1 Propionibacteriaceae bacterium
GGTGCCGAAAGCCGGTCAGATGATCGACGCCGGCCAGGTCATCATGGAAGTTGAGGGAGCGCCGGTCTTTCTCCTCCAAGGTGATCTGCCACTGTGGCGCGTGGTCGGACCGGGCGTGACCGGTCTCGACGTCGAGAACTTGCGTCAATCGCTGGAGCGAGTCGGGATCGCCGCCGGCAGCGGCCAGACCTACGACGCCACCTTGTCGGCCGCCATTGCTGCTCTCTATACCAACGCCGGTTACGCCGAGCCCGTGGCTCTAGCCGAAGACCAAGCCATTCAAGAATCTGCCCGAGAAGCTGTTCAGCAGGCTCAATCAGCCGTCCAACAAGCTCAAGCGGCGCTGTCGGCGGCCCAAAACGCTCGGCCCAGTGAGTCGGATTTATTGACCGCCCAACAGTCGATCGATCAGGCCAAAGTCGTCTTGTCGATGGCTCAACAGGGGGTTTGTACGGCCAACGGCAACCAGGTGCCGTGTACGCCGGAGATCATCGCCTACTACCAAAACGCCGTCAATCTGGCCGTTGCTCAGTATCAACAGCTGTCGGCGCCGCCCGACACGTCGGCCCAACAACAAGCCGTCAACCAGGCTCAAGAGGCCCTCAACCAAGCTCAGACGGCCTATAACCAAACCCTTCAGAACACGGCCGGTCCGCAGAACATCCTGATCGTGCCGGAGCCCAAAATCCGGATCGACGAGGTCGACGCCACGGTCGGCCAGCCGGCCACCGGTGAGGTCCTGACCTGGACCAAGACCATTCTCTACGGTGAAGCCCCGCTGACGGCGGCCCAGCAACGGATGCTGACGACGGGAACGCAAGCGGTGCTGGAGTGGGGCGATGGTTCGACCATGACCGGATCGGTGGCGGAGATCACCGATTCCAGCCGGGATTCGCTGACCGGGCAAGAGACCCCGGCCACGGTCCGGGTCGATGTCACCGATCAAGCCAAGTTGGCCGAACACGGTCCCTCGGCCGTGACCTTGTCCTTCATCGAGGACGAGGCCGAAGACACTCTGATCGTGCCGGTGACGGCCCTGGTCGTACCGGCTGAGGGCGGCTACTGCGTCGAACGGCCGGACGGCAGCTATGTCCGGGTCGAGATTGGGCTGGTCGCCGATACCCGGGTCCAGGTCTTTTCGGACCAACTGCGTGAAGGCGACCTTGTGGTGACACCATGAGCCAACGGACCGCCCAGATCGTTTTGCGCGATGTCAACAAGCTCTATCCGGGCCATCCGCCGCTGCATGTCCTCAAGGATGTCAACTTAAAGATTTATCCGGGGGAGTTCGTCGCCATCGTCGGGCCGTCAGGTTCGGGTAAGACGACGATGTTGTCGATCATGGGCACCTTGGACCAGCCGACCACCGGTGAGGTCTGGATCGATGGCGTCAACGCGGCTCAGATCAGCGAAGTCGACCGGGCGATGTTGCGCTCGGATGTGGTTGGTTTCGTGTTTCAGCAGTTTTTCCTCTTACCGGCTCTGACCGCTGTCGACAACGTGGCCGAAGGTATGTTGTACCAGCGGATTCGGCGCTCGGAACGCCGTCAGCGGGCTTTCGAAGCCCTGGAGATGGTCGGCCTGTCGCCGCGGGCTCAACACAAGCCGGGAGAACTGTCCGGCGGTGAGCAACAGCGCGTTGCGATCGCCCGGGCGATCGCCGGCCAGCCTCAAGTCTTATTCGCCGACGAACCGACCGGCGCCCTCGACCAGGCCACCGGACATATGATCGTCGACTATCTGCGGGCGATCGCGAACCAGGGCACGACGGTCATCGTGATTACTCACGACCAAACTCTGGCCAACCGTTTCGATCGGAAAATCTCGTTCCTCGACGGGGAGATCGTGGCTGACAAGCGGCGCCGTTCGGCTGGTCGCCCGGGTGTCAGGAAAGCTGCCCGCCCGGGCCCGGCCAGGCAGCCGCGCCGACCCGACGCTACGACCATCATGCCGCCGGACTTGGTGGAGGCGCTATGACCGCTCTCAATCAAGTCCGCCCCCAACCTGAGATCGAGGCCTGGTGGGATCAGGACGAGCCGCTGGCGGCGGACGGTGACCAGGCGGAGTTCGCCGCGATTGCGCCGCTGGACCAGTACGACCAACTGACCGAAACCCTGGCCCCGGCCCCCAAAATCACCCGGGCGGAACGGAAAACCGCTCGTCAAGCCCTGAAAGCCAGCCGTCGGGCGGAACGCCGTGACCGGCGTCGGCAAGCCGCCGTAACCCGGAAAGAGCGGAAGAGCGCCACCGCTGGGACCAAGCCGTCGGGCAAGCGGCGGCGTCGGCTGGGCGCCAAACTGCTGACCGCCTGGCGCAACCTGCGTCGGCGTCGTCATCTCTTCGTCAGCGATGTCTTCGCCACCGCCACCTTGGGTCCGCGCTCGCGGCCGGTGAGGGCGATTTTGTCGGCCGTCGGCATCGGTATCGGCATCACGGCCCTGGTCGCTGTTTTGGGCGTGCCGGCCTCCGAACAAGCTCAGATGGAAGCTGACTACGACGCCTGGGGCGCCAACGTGTTGGAGGTGACGCCGCAAACCGATCGCCAAACCGGGGAAGTCATCGCCATCCCCGACACGGCTCCGGCTATGGTCGCCCGGATTCGGCCAGTCAAGGCGGTTTTCACGGTCCGCTCGACGCCGTCAGACACCTTCGCTTATCGCAACGACAAGCTGTCGAGCGGTGAAACCGGCGGGATGACGGTCTGGGTCGGTGACGGTGACCCGCTAGGTGCCCTCAACACGACGATGGCCGAGGGCAAGTGGTTCGACCAAGCGGCGGTCGACTTGCCGACCGTGGTGTTGGGGAAAACTGCCGCGACGCGCTTGCGGGTTGGGGTTGGTCAGCGGATTTGGGTCAACCAATCGTGGTGGGCGGTGGTCGGTGTCTTCGACAATTTCCCGCGCTACTCCCAACGTTACGACAGTGGTGTCTTCTTGGCTCCCGGCTGGGCTGAACGGGTCTTTGAAGCCGACGACATCCCGATCGCCACGATCCACGTCAATTCCTACAGCGGCCAAGCCCAACAGGTCCGGTCGGTGCTGGCGCCGACCGTCAACCCGGCCCGGCCGTCCGGTGTCAGCGTGTCGAACCTGTCCGACTACGCCTACGCCCAGGAAGCCCAGAACAAGACCTTCCGCCAACTGACCTTGGGTCTGGGCGCGGTGGCTTTGTTGGTCGGCGGTATCGGCATCGCCAACACCATGGTGGTAGCGGTTATGGAACGCCGGGGTGAGATCGGTTTGCGCCGGGCGCTCGGGGCCCGGACCGGTCAAATCGGCTTGCAGTTCATTCTCGAAGCGGCGGTCATTGGTTTCGGTGGCGGTCTGATCGGCGTGGCCTTGGGGGCCTACGCTGTCTTCTGCTACGTGGCCTATCAAGGCATTGTCTTCGCCGTCCCGATCTGGGTCCTGTTCGCCGGTCCGGCGATGGCGGCCGCGGTCGGTGTCTTAGCTGGCCTCTATCCTTCGTTGAAGGCAGCTCATCAGCCGCCGACAACAGCCTTACGAACGGTATAAACGGAATAACAAGGGCGCCTGGCCCGTGACAACAAGGAGATGTTTATGAAACGTCGATCGACGATCCTGGCTGGCGTCGTAGCGCTGGCGATGGCCGCCAGTTTGGGGGCCTGTACCAAAGATGACGACTCGGATCTGCCGACGGTCGGCGGTTCCGCCAGCAGCACGGTCAGCTCCGAGGACCTCGTGTCTATCGCCCAGACCTTCCACGATTGCTTGACCGACGCCGGTCTGCCGGCGGTCTACCAACAGGACGCCAACGGTCTGTCGACCATCGTCAGCTTCGACGGCGGTGTCCGGGCCCTCGGTATCGACCCGGATGGTTTCCCGTTCAGTAACGAGAGCGTCACGACCGGTGAGTTGGAAGATTTCCTGGCCCAACACTCGGACAATAACGCCATCTTGGAGGTCGACGGGGTTGATCACACCGAGGCCTGGGTCCAGTGCTACGACACCAGTGGTTATTCGATGACCAACATCCTGACCGGCGGCATCTTGGATAGCCAGTTGGGCGTGGACATGATGCAGCTGATGGTCGAGTCCTCGAACCAGTGGGCGGCTTGTGCCCGGGAGAATGGTTTCCCGGAAACCAAGGACGCTGTTATGACCACGCAGTTCGACTTCTCGCAGATTCCGACCGCGCTCTTGCCGACCTCGATGACGGCTGAGCAATTGGAAGCCTTGTTGCAGGTTTGCCCGAACTTCGACGCCGAACAAGCGGCCAAGAATGACGAGTTGTTGAACGGGGTCGGACAGATCGACGATCCGGCTCAGGCTCGTATCCCTGAGGGGTACGTCATGCCGCCGAATGTCGGCTTCGATTACCCCGGTTTCGACGGCCAAGGCTTTAGCATCATGGGTGGCGGAGTCTCGATTCCGGACAATGAAACGTCCCGGCGGCTCAATGATCTGATGGAAATTTTGACCCAGGCTCAGCAGGATTACTACGCCTCAGGCGGCGGAATCGAAGCGACGCCGTAAGGCTCAGCCGAGGGGTTGGCGCGGTCCCAGGGGGCGGCGCCAACCCCCAGTCTGATCAGGACGTGAATCCTTCTGGCCAAACCTCGGTCTGGTCAGACCGCGGTCAACGATGTCGGCCCTGGCGAGGGTCGGGCTCAGTGTGAGGAGTAAGAGATGTCGGTGCAGGTTCGGTCGCTGGCAGCGGCGGTGTCGCTGGTGGCAGTGTGCGCTCTGACCGCTTGTGGGAGCGATGACCCGGTCTTACCCCAGACCAGCGAAGGTTCGACCAGCATCGCCTCGGTTGATGACTTGGTCGCTGCCGCAACCAGTCTGTACGACTGTTTGGCCGCCGCCGACGTGCCTGTGATCTACGAGAACGGTCCCGATGGCCAACAGACCATGGTCGGTTTCGACCCCACGGTGGCGGTCGTCTGGTCGATGCCTGACATGGGCGTCCAGTGGACCGATGTGACGCCCGAGAATGAGATCAACGCGGTCTTGGCCCGCCTCGACCAGCAGTACAGCCAGGCCACGGCCACCGCTGAACCAGTTGCCTCAACGGCTTTGGACTTTGAACCGGAGTCGATTCTGACGGTCGCGGGGGTTGACCGCAGTGACGTCTGGCAACAGTGCCTGGCCGACTCGGGCTATGACGAGATGGCCGTTTGGGATAACTACGACAACAGTGATGCGACGGTTATAGCCGAGGAACAGCTGGTGGTCGACGCCACCAACCAGTGGGCCGAGTGCGCCCGTGAACATGGTTTCCCCGAGGTCGCCGACGTTCAGATGTCGACCAGTGATCAGGAGTATCCAGCGGCCTTGCTGCCGGCTTCGATCACGGCTGATCAACTGCGCCAGTTGCTGACCGACTGTCCGAGCTTCGACCCGGCCGTGGCTGACGCCAACGCTGCCCTCAACGAGTCGTCGGATGAACCAGTGCCCGATGGCGTCAAAGGCCAACCTAGTATTGGCTTCGACTATCCCGGCTTCGACACCGACTGGAGTGATGACGCTGAGGCTTCGACCGACCCAGCGGTGGTCGAACATCTGGAGCAGTTGCTGCCGATCGTGCGTGCGGCCGAAGAAGCGTATTACGCCGCTCTCAGGGCCAGCAACGCCGCTGCGACCGCGGCGAGTACACCGTAGTCCGGCCGGGCCACGGGGTTATTAGACGGCCGAGATAGTAACCGACGAGTTCACCGTAGTCCGGGGCCGAGCAAGAGTTCCGGTCCGGGCAATTCGGTTCCGGCCGGTTCGTTTTTGTCCAGCCAGCGCCGCAGGTGGCGTTGATCGCGGCGGTTGGGATAGCGGATCGTGAACGACCCGAAATTCAGTTGACCGGAGAAGACGAGGATCGGGCAGCCGGCGGCTGGTGTCTCATCGACTTTAACTTTGCGCTCACCGAAACCGGCCCGTAAACGGTTGAGATCGGCCGCCCAGCCCGGTGGCACGATGATGACGGTGTCGCCGAAAGCCCCGCTGACTTCGATGTGGATGACGGGGGTGGTTGGCGTGGCCAGTTGGCAGTCGAGCCGGATCGAGCCAAAGGAGCCCTGGAGCGCCAAATAGGGCGGAATCATCCAACGCCCTTCTTTGACCAAGGAACTGCCGCTGCCCGTGAAATTCAGCGGATCGTCGGGCGTATAACCCGGCGGTACGTACTGGGGCACCACCGGCGGCCGGATCGGGTCGGCTGATCCGGGGTTGACTAGCTGTTGTCCGGGCTCCGGGGGTGGGTCAGCGGCCTCGGCACCGGGATCGTAGAAACCGCTGGTGGCAGGTTCCGGATAGGTCGGCCATTGGGGCTCGTCTGGAGCTGATTCGGACATAGGTCCAGGGTAGGGGATACGGTGTCCCCGAAGGTTTCACGATCGGCCTCGATAGAGGAGGAATTCATCATGCGGGTGGCAGTGTTTGGAAGCCGGGGACGGATGGGCCAGACCGTCTGTCAGGCGGTGACGGCCGCCGCCGACCTCGAATTGGTGGCTGGGGTGGACGCCGGTGATGACCGGTCACCGGCCTTGGCGGCCGATGTCATCGTCGATTTCACCCACCCCGACGCGGTCATGGACAACCTTGCCTGGTGTATCGACCACGATCGCCCGGTGGTCGTCGGGACGACCGGTTTCACACCCGAACGATTGGATCAGGTGCGGCAGTGGCTGGCGGCCAAACCGGCTCTCGGTACCTTGGTCGCCGCCAACTACGCCATCGGCGCCGTGCTCATGATGCACTTCGCGCAACTGGCGGCGCCACATTTCGAGTCGGTCGAAATCGTCGAGTTGCACCACCCGCAGAAGGTTGACGCCCCCTCCGGTACGGCTCGCCGGACGGCTGAATTGGTGGCCGCTGCCCGCTCGGCGGCCGGCTGCCCACCGCCGCCCGACGCCACTACCCACGCCGTCGCAGGCGCCCGCGGTGCCACCATCGACGGTATTCGGGTTCACGCTCTGCGGCTGTCGGGCTTACTGGCCAGCCAAGAGGTTCATCTGACATCGGTCGGCGAGAGTCTGGTGATTCGCGACGACGCCCGTGACCGCACCAGTTTCATGCCCGGGGTCTTGGCCGGTATCCGCTGGTTGCCGAGTCATCCCGGTCTGACCGTGGGCTTGGAATCCGTCCTCGGGCTGGTCTGACCGTGGTTGACGTGGTCCCTAGTGCCCTGTCGCATCTGAATGCCGTATTCGCGGCACCCGGTGGGGTCCAGCCGCGTTGTCGTCGTCGCCGGTAGGTCCACTACCGGCTCCACCTTCGCCTTGTTGGCCACCCCACCGGCCACCACGAATGACACGTCATTCAGAAGCGACAGGGCACTAGCCTGCTCAACCCGGCTGGGGACCCCAGAGGGGGCTGCGAATACGTCGTCGGCGGCGCGACCGGGTACGAGTTGGTTGAACCGAGGTCGGACATGAGACGTCAGCGGTTGACGACCCAGGAACGGAGCGACCTCAGAGCGCTGGGGGTCACGGTCAAGGTTCTGGCCCGGGCGACGACGGCCACTGGACCGGTCATCGCTCTGCCGGGACATCTGGTCTGGCAAACCGGCCAGGGCTGGGATCAAGTGGCCTGGCACGACATCGTCCGGGGGAGTTGGCAGCCGGCCAGCAATCGCCTGGGCTGGTGGGATGGCACCGGCCACGCACACGGCCTGGACCTCGTGGAACCCGGTTCCTTACCCTGGGTTTTTCGGGAACAAATCGACTCCACCATCCTGGTTG
>JAISGZ010000214.1 GCA_031262845.1 Propionibacteriaceae bacterium
CCGACATGGCGGGGGTGGTTGGGCTTAGACTACGGCGGCGGGTGGTGCGGTTGGCCGTGTCGATGGGCCCGGGGCCTCCTCAGTCCTCCCGGCCGGAGCTTTCAGAGTCTTATCGGGCAGCGGTCTCGGCCGTCAGCGTGGGTGATTCAACCCCCAACTGACATCCCCACAATCCGGCCAAGGACTGAGTCGGTCGCTGATCCGAGTGAGGAAAAGTTCACGTGCTTCAACTGAAGAACATCAATAAGCAGTACCACACGGGTGAGACGACCGTTCAAGCCTTGAGCGATGTCAGCCTGGAGTTCCGGGACAGCGAATTCGTGGCTTTACTCGGGCCGTCGGGCTGCGGCAAGACGACGCTGCTCAACATCATCGGTGGGCTCGACCGCTACACCGATGGCGACGTCGTCATTGATGGGGTCTCGACGACCGCCTACCGGGACGCCGACTGGGACGCCTACCGCAACAACTCGATCGGTTTCGTGTTCCAGAACTACAACCTCATTCCTCACCAAACGGTGCTGGCCAACGTCGAGTTGGCGATGACGCTGGCCGGTGTATCAGCTAGTGAGCGGCGACAACGAGCGACCGAGGCGCTGGAGCAGGTGGGGCTGGGCGACCAACTGAACAAGAAACCGACCCAGATGTCGGGCGGTCAGATGCAGCGGGTGGCGATCGCTCGGGCCCTAGTTAACAACCCCCGGATCATCTTGGCCGACGAACCGACCGGGGCCCTCGATTCCGAGACCAGCGTTCAGGTTATGGACCTGCTCAAAGAGGTCGCCCGCGACCGGCTCGTCATCATGGTGACCCACAACCGTGAATTGGCCGAGGAATACGCCACCCGGATCGTCCGTCTGCGGGATGGCCGCACGATCTCCGACAGCCGCCCGTACCACGCGGCCGAAGCCGGTAGCGACGAGGAGGACAGCGACGGTGTCATCCCGGTCGCCGCGGCGCCGTTGAAAAAGGTTTCGATGTCGTTCGGCACCGCCCTCGGGCTGAGCCTGAACAACCTCATGACGAAGAAGGGCCGGACCTTCCTGACCGCCTTCGCCGGCAGTATCGGCATCATCGGTATCGCCCTGATCTTGTCGATTTCCAGCGGGATGCAGGCCTTCATCAGCAATATGGAGGAAGATACCTTGTCGACCTACCCGCTGGTGATCAACAACCAGTCGATCGACATGACGGCCTTGGCCCAGGAGATGTCGGCGGAAATCGAGGGCGAGGTCAGTGCGATCGCCGGACAGGATCCCAACCGGCTGTACACCCACCCGATCGCCGGGACGATGATCCGGACGCTCATGGCCCAGGAGTCGGACAACGATCTGGCCCATTTCAAGCAGTACCTGGAATCGGATGCTGGCCAGGGGATTCGTGACCAAACCAACACGATTGAATACGGCTACGACCTGACCCTGCAGGTCTTCAACAGCGATGCCGTCGGTGGCCAGACCATCCAAGTCAACCCCAGTGACGTCATGGGTGATCAGAGCCAGGCCGAAGCTACTAGCGGTGGGTTGGGCCAGACGATCATGGACAACTCGATGATGTCGGTCATGGGCTCGGAGGTCTGGACCCAGCTGATCGGGAACCAAGAGCTGCTGGACAAGCAGTACGACGTCGTGGCCGGAGCTTGGCCCAGCGCCAGCGATGAAATCGTCTTGGTCGCCGACGCCAACAATCAGATCGTCGACATGGCCTTGTACTCCCTCGGGTTGCTCAACCCGGCCGTGCTCGAAGAGATTCAAAAACTCATGCTGACCGGCAGCGACCTCAGTAGCGACCAGTTGAACGCGCTGATCGCTTCCGGTGACCAGAGCTTCAGCTTCGACGACATCCTCAACACCGATTTCAAACTCGTCCTCAACACCGCCTACTACAGCCAAGTCAATGGTGTCTGGACCGATCAACGGGACGATCCGGCCTTCATGGCCCAGGTCCTGGCCGACGCGCTCGACCTCAGAGTCGCGGGTATCGTCCGACCGGCTGAAGATGTCACGGCGACCGCCATCACGGGCACCGTCGGTTACACCGCCGCCCTGACGGAATACGTTGTCAACGCCATCAACACCTCCGCCATCGCCCAACAACAGGTCGCCCAGCCCGACATCGACGTTTTCACGGGGCTGCCGTTCAACATCACGGACCACGCCTTGACGGCGGCCGATATCCAGGCCTACGTGGCGACCTTGCCGGCCGCTCAGCAGGCTCAGTTCCAGACTCTGGCCCAGACGATGTCGGAAGCTGACTTGGTGGCGCTAGTGACCCGCCAAATTCAGGCCCAATCTGGGTCCGATGCCAGCTACGCCGCCAACCTGGAGAAACTCGGTGTGGTCGACTTGGATACCCCCAGCTCGGTCAGGATTTATCCCAAGGATTACGCCGCCAAGGAAGTCGTCCAGCAGGCCATCGCCGACTACAACACCACTCAAACCAACGACGGCCACGACGAATTCGTCGTCCACTACACCGACATCATGGGGCTGATGATGTCGTCGATCACCGATGTCATCGACCTCATCACCTACGTCCTGGTCGGTTTCGTGTCGATCTCGCTGATCGTGTCGTCGATCATGATCGGCATCATCACCTACATCTCGGTCCTGGAACGGACCAAGGAAATCGGCATCCTCCGCAGTATCGGCGCTTCCAAACGCGATATCTCACGAGTCTTCACGGCCGAAACAGTCATCGAAGGCTTCGCCGCTGGCGTCATCGGCATCCTCGTGACCATCTTGCTGAACATCCCGATCAACCTCATCATCGACCACCTGTCGGGTGTCAGCGGCATCGCTTCCCTGCCCTGGCAAGCCGGTATCGGCTTGGTGGCGATCAGTATGGTGCTGACCATCGTGGCCGGTTTGCTGCCGTCACGGATCGCGGCCAATAAGGACCCGGTCGAGGCTTTGCGGACCGAGTGAGGTTCGTACGATTGAGCGGAACCTGATAAACCGCCGAAGGATGTCGCCATGACCCCGCTCAATGACCTGTCACCTTTACTCGACACCAATCGTCTGATCGCTCTGATCGAATTCCCCCAGGCCGACTGGGGGCGGCCGTACGGTGAGGCCTTAGTTGAAGGTGGTGTCGGCGCCGTCCAAATCCCGGTTCACACCGACGCCGAGTGGGGGGCGTTGCGGGCGGCAGTCAACGTGCCGGGACTGGTAGCCGGGGCCGGGACTGTGGTCTCGGTGACTGATGTTGATCGGGCTCACGACCTCGGGGCGGCGTTCATCACGACGCCTGGCATCGACACCGATGTGATCGAGCGGGCGCTGACCCACCACTTACCCGTGCTGGCTGGGGTGGCCACGCCGACCGACGTCTTGGCGGCGCTCAAACTCGGCCTGACAACGCTGTATTTCTTCCCCTCCGGGCCGTACGGCGGCCACCGGACCCTTCAGACCTTCCATTTCCCGTTCCCACAAGTCAGTTTCGTGCCGGATCAGGACGTTGACGCGGGCAATCTGGGGGACTATCTGGCCTTGCCCAATGTGCCAGCGGTCAGTGGCGCCTTCATCGTCCCGCACGCCATCGTCAACACTGGTGATCCGGATCAAGTCCGGCAGGCTGCCGCCACGGCCGTGGCGCTGGCCGATCAGGCTTTGGCGTTGGCTCAGGAGCGGGCTACGCAGTAACTCCCGAACCCCTCAATTGGCCGAAGTCAACGGGTAAATCGGCTTGTGGTAGTCCGGTGTTGTGACTGAACGGGCAGATGCCGGGGCCGGCGCCGGAGCTGGCTCGACGGTCCCGTCCGATTCGGTCGGGGTTGGCTCTGGTGGTGTTGCGCTGGCGGCACTGTCGGTAACGTTGCTGGCGTCGCCGTCAGCACTAGCCAGGAGGGTTTCTGGTGTCATTTCGGGGTTGACCAGGTCAGCTAACACGGTTGGAGCAGTCGAGTCGGTAACAGTTAACGCATCGGAGTCTGGTGGTGGAGACGGAGGAACGTCCCCGAAATCGTCACCGTCGGTGGTCTGTTTGTCATCGGTGGTTAGTTCAGCGTCACTGACCGGGGCGTCTGCGGGACTGGCTGTGAATTCCCCGACGCTAGCGTCGTGGTGAGGCGGTTCAGAGTCTGGTGATTGAGGGTTGACGGGTTCATTGTCCGGCGTTTCAGCGACCGGTGACTCGGTCGTCGACGGTTCGGCCTCGGACTTGGTCTCCGGTTCGGTCACCGGGCTGGCCGGTTCACTCGACTCCGGTTCGATATCAGTGGGAGTTTGGGTTTCGGGCACAACGTCGGCTGTCGGCGCGACTGGATCAGACCCGGATGTGGTTTCGGCGTTGGCCACAGATTCGGTTACCGGGGTGGTTGATTCGGTCGGCTCAGGTTCCGTACCGGTTGTGGTGACTGAGTCGGGTACAACGTCGACTGTCGGTTCAGGAAACTGAGCGGCCGGTTCCGTTGGCTCAGGTTCAGTCTCAGGCACCACGTCAATCACGGGCTCGACTACCGGTATGACCGGGCCCGTCGGCTCCGACCAAGCCTCAGACGTGGTTTCAGCGACAACAGCCGGTTCAACCGGGGCCAGTCGGACAATGTCCAAGCGTCCGTCGGCCAACCACCGGGCTCGGTCGCCGGTGCGAACCAAGGGGCCGGGCCGGAAAGGATTATCGGTCACCACCACAGCCGACTGCGGCTCGGGCAAACCCTCACCGGCTAGGCACAACTCACCGGTTTGGCCGATCCCACAGGGGCGTTGGCCGTCGAGGACGTAAGCCTGGGTATTGGCCAGGGGCTGACCGACCGGGCCGATCTGGTCGTTGAGTTGACCGCTGACCGCCGCCGGCACCGGGCCGAAACTGGCCCACAAGGCCAGTCCGGTCGGGCGGTAGGAGCGGAACCAAGTCGCTTCCGGGGTGTGAAGCGCCAAACGCTCAAGCGCTTCGGTGGTCGATTCGGCGGGCAGGGTCGCCGCCCGGCCGTCCCAGGTCAGGACGATCCGGCGCAAACCGGTCAGCAAACCGAGGAACTCCGGCTCACTGGTCAGATGGACGACGTCCGTCGGCGGGATGATCAACGTCGTCACCCCGGCCTGCCACAACACCTGGACGAAGCGGGTGGCGTCGCTCAACTCGTCGTCAGTCGGTAAAACCACGGTCACGCCACGCGCCAAAGCCGTCAGCGTCTCGATCACGAAATCCGGGCTGGCCAGCGAATTAACCGAAATCGCGACCGGCCGGTCGCCGTCGTACAGCGGGTCAAGCGCCGGGTTCAGGGCTAAATTCAAAAACGCCGTCTGGGAGTAGACCAAGGAACGGCCGTCAACCGTCGGCAGACGCCAATTGGCCGGCTGGAGCTGAGCCACCGCCAACATCCGGATGACGGTCTCAAGGCTGCGGTCAGCCGTCGGCTCGACCAACAGGCCAGCGCTGAGGTCAGTGGCGGCCAGCCGTTCAACTTCCGCCGCCACCGACGCCACCAACTCGGCCCAGGTCAGCTGGCGGGCACCGGCGCTCAGGGCCAGGGCAGTCGGCCGGGCCGCGGCCTGCTGTTCAATCAGAGCCGTCAAGGTCATGTCGGCCGGGCGGTCGAAAGTGGCGGCGTTGAAGGTTTCGAGGACTTCAATCCGCTCGGCTTCGGAGACGATCGGCCGCCACGTCAGCGGTGTGTCCGCCGTCACGGCCAGGGCCGACAGGGCGGCCTGCCAGCGCTGCAACATGCGCTGGGCATCACTGCGGGCATAGGCCGGGCCAAGCCAGGCCGACAAGCGTAGCTGGCCGGCTAGTAACCGCCCGGTGACTAGGCAATCAGCCCGCTGGGCCGGCAGCGTGCTGGCCAGTCGAAGCCGGATCGGGGGCGCTAGATCGGCGGTCAGCGGCTGGACGACGTCCGCACTCAGCTGGTTGAGCTGGGCGATATCCAAGGGGCGGGCCAGGAAGCTGACGATGGTGGCGGCCGCCCCGCGGCCCAAGGGGCTCTCCGCCAGCGCCGACCAGCGACAGCGGGGCCGAGCCAACTGGGCGATGGCTTGGTCGGACAACCGAGCCATGAACTGGCCGACGGTGTCGTCGGGGCGCTGATGAACCCGGACCGGGATGAGTGAACTGAAACCACCGACGACGCCACTGACGGCTTCATCGGCCATTTCCCGGCCCGGCCGGATGATGCCGAAGACGACATCGGACTGGCCGGTGTCTTGCTGCAAGGCCAGCCCCCAGGCGGCTTCGACGTAGGCCGACAGAGGGACGCCCAAACGGGCGGCGGCCGCAATCACAGCCTCGGTCTGAGTCTGGTCGAGTTCGACCATGGCGGCCGGCCGTGGGGCCGGATGGCTCGGCGGGGTGGTTTCGCCCAAGGCAGCCGGACAAGCCGCTTCGGTCACGCCTGCAATGACTCGCAGCCAGTAGCTATCGGCCGCCGGGGCCGCTAACTGGCGGCGGCTCCAAGCCTGGAAGTGGGGCGCCCGCTGAGCTTGGTCGTGGGCTTGGGCCAACAGGGTTTCGACTTCCGCCCCTTGCCGCAGCCGCTGGTAGGCGGTCATGAAGTCCGTCACGACCAGCGGGAAGCTCCACTCGTCGATGACGGCCGGGTGGTACGTCCACAGCAACAAAGCTTGGTCAACGGTTTGGCGGATGACGGTCAGGCGCAACGGTGGCTCAGCCGCCAGATCAAAGGCCCGAACCTGATCGTCACGCTGGAACTGGGCCGCCTGGCGGCCGCGGGTGATGGCGTCGTAAGCCGTCAGATCGACGACGTGGAAGGTGATCCGGGGTTGGGTCAGGACCGCTTGGACGGGCCGGTCGTCGGCTGGGCTGGTGTCATCCGGGGCGGTCGAGGCTGGCCCTGGTGAGCGCCAGGTGGCTGGCCACAAAACCGGTGCGACCGGCCCGGGGCCAGGGCGGACGATGACACTGCGAAGCATCGGGTGACGGAGCGTCGTCACGGTCAGAGCGTTGGCGGCCCACTCCGATTCGAAGGCGCCTTGCCAGGTGATGGCGTGTTGGACCAAGCCGGGCCGGTCCGCCGTCGCCGGGTCGGCGGCGAAAGCCAGCCAGGCCGTGGCTTCATCGGTCAGATAGGCGATCGATTCGATGTTGGCCGAGACGACAGCAGAACTCACGCACCACTCCTTGCCTCGGACGGATAGAAAGTACGCAGACCGCCATCGGGCCCGATCACGGCCAGCCGCGGGTCGTCAGCCAAGGCATTGAGTTGGGCGATGACACGGTCGTCGACATCGGCTGGGCCAATATCCGACGCCGTCGTCAGGCCGGGCGGCTGGGCGGCCGTGTGTTCGATGATGGCGTCGAGGCTGTCGCGGACCGCCACCAGCAGGCGCCAGGCCGTCGGTTCGTCGATCCAGTCGAGTCGCCCGGTCACGGTCAACTCGAGTTGACCAGCGACGACACCGGCCAGCACGGTCACCGCCGGGTTCGGCCAAGCCGTCGTCTGACCGTCCGCCGCTGACACCGGGTTCCCGGCCACGGTCGTGTCCCAGCGCACCGCCAAGTGCGGCCACCAGACCGGTTGGTCGGGGTTGGACTGGGCTGAGGCCTGACACCAGGCTTGGTAGCTGTGGCCCAGATCGGGCACCGCCCGGTGGGCTTCTTTGGCCGCCACTATGACCGCGCTGACCGTTCGCCCGGCGGCTACGACCAGCGGATAAGGGCTGTCCAACGGCGCCGGTGCCGACGGTTGAGCAGCGGTCGGGTCGGCCGTTGTGGGGGGCAAGTCGGCGGCAGTCGGGCCGGTTCCGGAGTGGCTGTCGTCCACGGTCAACGCCACCTCGGCCAAGCCGAAGACTTCGTGGGCCGCTCGGACGACGGCCGCGATCATCAACTCGGGCACCGTCGTCCGGTAGGCCGCGCCGGCCTGGTGAAGCAGCCGATCGGTTTGTTCGGGGTTCAAACCGAGCCGCAAACAGATCGGTTCAAAATCGGCCAGGTTCGTCTCAAAAGCTGCCTGATTGACCTGTGACAAGGGTAAATCGGCTTGCTGGGCGCGCTTGACGCGATCCGCCCAAGAAACCGCCGGAACCGAGTCCAGTTCCGCCGGATCGGCCACCGCCGGTCGGGCGCCGGCCTCGGTCGGGAGCGCCGACAGGGGCCGTAAACGGGCCGCGATCGCTCGCGGTGTCCTTTTCGTCAGCACGTCGATCGCGGTCACGGTCCAGCCGGCCGTGGCCAGATACTCCCGCAACGTCACCAAGGCTCGGCTGTCGCCGCCGTGAGCGACGAAGTCGGTGTCGAGGTCGATCGTGGTCGCTGAGGTTGGGGCGTTTGCCAAAGCCACGCTGAAAGCCGCCTGAACCGCCGCCTCGGCCGGCGTGACGGTCGGCTCCAGGGCCGCCAGACCTGGCAGAGCCCGCCGGTCAACCTCGCCATCAGCCGTCCGGGGCAGGGTGTCGAGTCGGTAGAGCGCCGTCGGCGCCTGGCCCAGCCGCTGGCTGACCGCCGACAACAGGGCGGCCGGGTCGAGTGAGGCCGGCCCGGTCAGATAGACCGCCACCTGGCCGTCGCAGTCGAACCCGGCGGTTTCCACGACACCAGGCCAGAAGCGGAAAAAATCCGCCCAGCGGGCCGCCGCCGTCGGTTCTTGGCCGACCGGCCAACCGAGGTCGGTTCCGGTCAGGGAAATCTCGGCCCAAGTCGAGGCCGATGGCGGACCGCCGAAATCGGGTCCACTGACGTGACCGCTGAGCGACGGTCCGGCCTGGTCAGAAGCCGGTGGTGAAGTGTCGGCCGGTGATTCAATGGCGGCCACGACCCTGAGATCCAGCGGCTGACACCAGGCCGCCAGCGCCGCCGGCAAGGTCACCGCCGTGCTGTGGGCGGTCAAGTGCTGCCGCAGTTGGTCGAAGTCCAGCCGGTTTGGCCGAGTCACCAAGGTGGCGCCGCTGAGAAGGGCAGACGCCCAATCCCAGACCGATTCCAGGGTCGTCGGGTCGGCCTGGGCGGCGATCCGGTCGGTCGATTGCAGGTCCAGTCGCTGGACCGCGGTTTGAGCCAAGGCCACGATGTCGGCGTGGGTCAACCAGATCGCGGCTGATCGGCTGGTGGCGAAGTCTGGGTCCGAGGTCGGTGTCGGTTGGCCGGCGGTTGGCGCCGCGAAGACGACCGCCGGGTCGGTGACCGCCGTCGGAGCGGGTGGGTCGGCCGGTTGGCGCATCAAGCCGGGGTCGGACAGGTTGACGACTGGTCGGGCGGCCTGGACCAGCCCCCAGCCGTCGGCGGCTGCCCAGCGATCGACGACCAGCGCCGCCAAGGCCCGGTCGGCCGGGCGAATGGGCTGGTCAGGCTGGGCTGGATCATTCGCGTCCGGAGCCAACTCGTTCTGAGCGGCCTGATCGGCGGCTGTGATCGCTCCACGATCGGTCGGCTCAAGCGGTCGGCAGACCGCGCCGGCGTAGACGATCCCGAGCAGGCCACAGTAGAAATCGACGCCGCGGGCGCTGACCAAGCCGACGGTCTGGCCGCGACCGATGCCTTGGGCTCGTAACAGTGCCGCCACCCGCCGGGCTCCCAGATCGAGCATGGCGTAGGTCACGGCCAGGCCATTCGATTCCACGATGGCCGGTTGGTCGGGTCGTAGTTCAACCTGGCGCTGGAACAGGGTGACGACCGTCTGGTTGGGCGCGGCCCACAGATCGAGGCTGGCGGCCGGCCGTGGCGGGCTGGCGGGAGCGGCCGACGTGGCTTCGGTGGCCGAAGCAGTGGAGAGGGCCGACGTAGCTGACGTGGCTTCGGGGGCCGAGGCGGTGGAGAGCGCTGACGTTGCTGACGCGGCGGTGGTGGCAGAAAGGGCTGACGGGGCGGAGGGCACCGG
>JAISGZ010000068.1 GCA_031262845.1 Propionibacteriaceae bacterium
CTGGAATTGAGATCGGGCAAATAGCGCCGACGACCCATGATGGTTTCGGTATAGCCGGTTTGGCGGGCCTGGGCGACCAGTTGTTGGAGGTAATCCCGGACGGAACCGAAGACCGTGAAGTAATCGTCCATCAAGACTCTAGCTTCGTTCACCGGAATCTGAAGCTGGCTCGACAAACCATAGGCCGACAGACCGTAGGCCAGGCCGTAGTTCATGGCCTTAATGCGGGAGCGCTGAGCTGGACTGACCGAATCCGGTTTGAGGCCGAAGACGTGGGCCGCCATGACGGCGTGGAAGTCCTCGCCCGATTGGAAGGCCTCGATCAATTGCTGATCACCCGACAGGTCGGCCATGATGCGCATTTCAATCTGCGAGTAATCAGCCGTCAACAAGCCGTCAAAGCCGACCCCGGCGACGAAAGCCTGGCGAATCTGGCGACTGGCCGCTGTCCGGACCGGAATATTTTGCAAGTTGGGATCGGCCGACGATAAGCGGCCGGTGGCGGCGACCGTCTGGAGATAGGTCGTATGAATCCGCCCGTCATCGGCGATCGCTTTCATCAAGCCTTCGACCGATTGACGCAATTTGATGTTTTCGCGGTAGGCCAAGAGTTGGTCGAGGAACGGATGAGGCTGTTTGACCGACAGTTGGATCAGCGACTCGGCATCGGTCGTATAGCCGGTTTTCAGGCGCCGGGTCTTCGGCATCTGCAACTGGTCGAATAAGACCTCTTGGAGTTGCTTGGGCGAACCGAGATTGACCGGCCGGCCAATCGCCTGGTAGGCCGCCTGTTCGGCCTGTTGGACACGTTGGTCGAGATCCGACCAAATCTGCTGGAAAAGCTCCCGGTCGGCAGCGATCCCAGTCGCCTCCATCCGGGCCAAGATCCGTTCAACCGGCAATTCGACGTCGACCAACAACTGGGACGCCCCACCACGGGTCGCCAGGTCGTCGTCCAAGGCGTAGCTGAGATCGCGCACGGCGGCCGCCTGATTCATGGCCGCCGCCGTATCGACCGTCTCATCGGTGTCCGCGAAATCCAAGGTTGGCTGCGGTTCGACCGTGGCACTGGTCAGATCGCGCCCCAGGTATTGGCTGGCCAAATCTGCCAGGTCATAGCGCCGCCGATCGGGCTGGATCAGATAGGCCGCCAACTCCGTCTCCCGGCTCAGCCCGGCTAACTCCCAACCCCGGTTCCACAAGCCGCGCAACGGCTCTTTCCAAGCATGACCGACCTTGTTGACAGCCGGGTTGCCCAGCCAGGCTGCCAGCGCCTGGTCATCGTCGGGTGACAAGCGGCCGACATCAATCCAGGCCGCGGTCTGATCCGGCGCCGCCAGCGCCAGCCCCACCAAATCGGCCGCCACCCCGGCCGGTCCCCCGACCGCCATCAAACCAACCCGATCGGGCGGTGGTGCATCGACCTCGACGGTGGGAGAGTTCGCCTCGGCCTGATCGACCGGTTGAGCGTGTTCGGCTAACCAGGCGGCCACCGTCCCCGGTTCCAAAACCACGGTCGCCAGCGGTTGACTCGGTTCAGCCGGGGACGAAGTCTGGGTCTGTGAGTCGGTCGACGGCCCAATCTCAGCCAAACGCGAACGTAAGGTCCGGAACTCCAGGGTTTCGAAAATCTCTTGAACGGCCGCCTGATCCCACGGTCGGCGGCCCAAGTCAGCAATCGTGACCGGTAAATCCAAATCCGTGACCAAGGCGTTGAGCTGGCGGTTACGTTCGACCGCCGCGCGATGGTCACGCAGCGACTGGCCGGCTTTACCCGTCACTTCGTCAGCCCGCGCCAACAAATTGGCCAAGCCATCGAATTGGGTCAGCCACTTGGCGGCGGTTTTCGGGCCGACTCCGGGCACCCCCGGCAGATTGTCGGCCGTCTCCCCCACCAAGGCCGCCAGTTCGGGGTAACGAGCCGGGGGCACGCCGTACTTTTCCAGCACCGCGGCCGGCGTCATCCGAGCCAGATCCGAAGTTCCCCGCCGCGGGTAGAGCACCGTCACCCGGTCGTTGACCAATTGGAAAGTGTCTCGATCACCGGAACAGACCAGTACTTCGTCGCTCAGCTGGCTGGCTTCGGTGGCCCAGGTGGCCAAGATGTCGTCGGCCTCGTAGTCGGCCAGTTCCAGCGACGGAATCGCCAAGGCCGTCAAGACTTCCCGGATGAGATCGCTCTGACCGATGAAAGGCGCTGGGGTCTCACCCCGGGTGGCCTTGTAATCGCCATATTGGCTGGTTCGGAAGCTGACCCGGGAAGCGTCCCAGGCGACGCCAACGTGGCTTGGCTGTTCGTCTCGCAGCAGGCCGATCAACATCGACATGAAGCCGTAGACGGCGTTCGTCGGCTGGCCGGTCGAGGTCGTGAAATTCTCCACCGGCAGGGCGTAGAAAGCCCGGAAGGCAATCGAAAAACCGTCAATCAGGAGGACTCGGGACGCTACCGGCCCAGCCGTCGAGTTGTCAGCTGGGCGGGCGGTCACGATTCAGCCTTGGCCGGTCGGCCGTGGTCGATCACACCCTGGGCCACCTCACGCATCGACTTGCGTAAATCCATCGCCGTCTTCTGAATCCAGCGGAAGGCTTCGGACTCGGTCAGTCCTAAGCCCTCTTGGAGCAAGGCTTTGGCTTGGTCGATGACCTTGCGCGACACCAGCCGCTCTTCGAGATCGATGACCTCGGCTTCGACGGCCAAAATTTGGCTGAAGCGAGCCAAGGAAACCTCAATCGCCGGGATCAGATCGGAGGCGTCGAAGGGTTTGACGACGTAACCCATGGCCCCGGCTTGAGCCGCCCGGCTGACCAATTCACGTTGTGAAAAGGCGGTCAACATGACGACGGCACTGAGCCGTTCGGAGATAATCGTCTCGGCGGCCGAAATACCGTCGAGTTTCGGCATTTTGACATCCATCACGACGACGTCCGGTTGGAGCTGACGGGCCAGCGCCACGGCTTCTTCGCCGTCGGCAGCCTGACCGATCACCGTGTAGCCCTCGGCGGCCAGTAATTCCACTAAGTCAAGCCGGATCAGCGCCTCATCCTCGACCACGAGGACCCGTGGTGAGGCCAAAGCGGTCTCCGCTGTCTTTTTCTCAGTCACAGACGGCATTCTCTCATTAGTTCCCGACCCCCCGTGCGTCACGGACATGGCCAGATGAGACGGGTTCGGTGATGGCGCCGGTTCCCGTCCGGTCTTGAGACGAGCCGATACCGGTCCTTGCCCAATTCGTCGGCCGCCGGCGATCACTGGTCGTGACTTGCGGTCTGCCGCTAGTGGCCGGTCGCTAGGCTGACACCGTGCGTGGAGAATACAAAGCCGCCGGTGGCAAGTTAGTGGCTGCCGAGGTCAGGCTGGCCGACCAGCGATTGAGCCAAGTCCGCTTGTCGGGCGACTTTTTTCTCGAACCTGAAGAGGCCTTGACGCGGATGGAGCAGGCTCTGGTGGGAGCTGAGGCCGAGGCCTCGGTGACCGAGCTGACCCACCGCCTGGAAGCCGCGCTCCAGCCGTCGGACGTCCTGGTCGGGCTCAGTCCGACCGGGGCCGCCATCGCCGTCCGGCGGGCACTCGGCCAGTCATCGACCTGGTCCGATCATCAGTTCAGCCTGATCGTTGACGGCCCGCGCGAACCCCACACTCAGATGGCGTTGGACCAGGTTTACGCCGAAGAACTGGCCGCCGGCCGCCGCGGTCCGACCTTGCGCTTTTGGGATTGGGCCGACAACGCAGT
>JAISGZ010000070.1 GCA_031262845.1 Propionibacteriaceae bacterium
GACCTTGCGGGCCGACGACGAAGTCGCCCATTTGTTTACCACCAGCTCGCACCAGTGGCTGTTGTTCTTCACCACCAAGGGTCGGGTTTACCGGACCAAGGTCTGGCAACTGCCCGAAGGCGGCCGGGACGCCAAGGGTGGCCACGTGGCTGGTCTGCTGAGTTTCCAGCCCGACGAGTAGATCGCCCAGGTTCTCACGCTGGGCCAGTACGACGAGGCCGATTACCTGATCCTGGCGACCCGCCAGGGGCTGATCAAGAAAACCCCCCTGGGGCTCTATGACTCGCCCCGCCAAGCCGGCATCATCGCCATCAGTTTCCGCTCCCCGGACGACGAGTTGATCGGCGCCAGTTTGGCCGACGCCGATGACGACATCTTGTTGATTTCGCGGCGCGGGCAAGCCATTCGGTTCGCCGCCGACGATCAGCAGTTACGGCCGATGGGCCGGGCCACCTCCGGTGTCACGGGGATGAAGTTCCGGTCCGGTGACGCGCTGCTGTCGCTGTCCGTGATTCCGGCAGCCGACGATGACACCAACGCTGACACCGTGGCCGACCCAGCCGTGGACGATGATCCGGCGCTCGCCCAGGCCGCCGACCAGGCGGTCGATTCGGTGCCTCCGGTGGATTCGATGCCCCAGGGACCTGTTGACACCGACCCGGCGGCCACGCCCGCCGACCCCGTCGAGACTGACGCCCCGGCCGCCGATCCGACCGGGCTTCAGGATCAATTCGTGGTCACCGTCACGGATGGCGGCTACGCCAAACGCACGGCGGTCGGGGATTACCGACGGCAAGGTCGCGGTGGTCTCGGCGTCAAAGCTATGAAGCTGGTGGAGGACCGCGGGTCGCTCGTGGGCGGCTTGATCGTGGTTCCCCAGGACCAGATCATGGCCATCAAAACCTCTGGCCAGATCATCCGCAGTAGCGCCGGTGAAATTCCGGTCCAAGGCCGGGACGCCATGGGCGTCAAGTTCGTGGCCCTGAAGAATGGTGAACGGGTGGGCCAGATCGCGCTCTACCCAGAAGCCGAGATGGCGGCCGACAGCGCTGACCCGGTTGATAGCCCGGAAAACGCGGACGCAGCTCAGGACAGTGTCACCACTGAGGACACGACTGAGGCCGCGGCTACCCCGGCGGTGACGGCTGACGGTGAGTCGGCGGCCGGAAACCTCAGCTAACCCTCAAGCTTTCTAAAGAAAGCCTGAGAACTGCGCTGGCGCCACCATCGACTAAGGTTTTCGGTGTCGTGGGCCAGCTAGGTTGAGTTAAGCTCTGAACGCCATGACAGAGGAAGGACGTATCGTGAGCAGTCCTGTGACTGCCCCCGGTTCTGGGGGTGACCCTGGTACTCCTCAATCTGACTCGGCTGTTGTGACGGCAGTTGACGAGGTCGGATCATCGGCTCCGGCCGCCCCCCGAACGGCTGACGAGACCGGCGCTCAACCGGTCGGGATGAGCCGGATTTCTCAGTCGATCGCCGCTTCGTTAGCCAGCCGCCGGGTAACGACTCCGGCCGCCCCCGAAGACACCGTCCGATTGCGCCCGACTCCAGCCGAACCGACACCAACCCCACCGCCCAGCTTGTTCGATGCGGGCTTGCCGACCCCGCCGCCCAGCGTGACCTCAGCCGCCCCGGTGGCGGTGAACTCGCTGACCGCTCCCCTGCCGGCCCCAACGCCGGCGCCGGTCGCCCCCGTCACCTCGACCCGCCCGTCACTGCCGCCCCCGGCCGGCTTAGTGCCACCACCGTCCAAGCCCTGGGCCGACACCGCGGCCCCGGCCTGGACAACCCCGGCCAGTAACCCGGTTGAGCCGGCTGGAGTGCCCGCCGAGTCAGCAACCGAGACCGTCGCCAGTGAGGCCAACAACGAACGTGTCATGGCCCGGCTGCGCCGCCTCTGGGATCGCTCACCGGCGCCGCCCGTGGCTCATGTAACAGCGCCAACCCCAGCTCCCGCGGTGGAGGCGCCGGCGGTCCCGCAACCGTCGGTCAATTCACCGATCCCGAGCGGCCACTTGGGCGCTTTACCGCCGACCACGCCAGCCGCATCACCGCGGCCAACGCCGGTCCCGGGACCGTCAAACGCCGTCGCGCCGGTGCCAGCCGTCGCGGTCGCGGCCCGTCCCAACTCCGTCAGCCGTCAGACCCGGAAAGCCCGACTGCGGGTAGCCCGGATCGACCCCTGGTCGATTATGAAAACCGCCCTGCTGTTCGGTGTGGCCGGCGCCATCATGGTCGTCATCGCCACCGCCATCGTCTTCATCGTGATCGACCAAACCGGTTTGTATAACTCGATCAACAGCTTGGTGACATCGATCTTCGCCAGTAGCGACGCGCCCTTCGACATCGAGGCCTATATCAACACCCAGCGGGCGGTCGGCCTGGCAGCCCTGGTCGGCGCCCTCAACGTCGTCATCTTGACGGCTTTGGCAACGGTGTTCGCCGCTCTTTATAACTTGGCTGCCAATGTCATGGGCGGCGTCGAGATCACGTTGGCGGAAGACTGATCGTGACGGCGGTCGTTTGACCGTCCGAAGACTGATCGTTGTTACCACTGAGACCGACCTTTTTAGTCACCGCTCTGTGTTAGCCCTGTCTCCTCAAGTTCATTCACCACGTAAAACCGGGTTGGTGACCCCAGAATTTTCTGAAGTCACCAACCCGGTTGTGGAGGAGATCGGGTCGACAGCCACCACGTCGCCGAAACTCAAATCCGGGCGGTTCAGACGACGCTTGAGCTGTTCCAGCGGCTAGGACCCTGTCTTTCTTCAACGGCTTGGCCGTTGAAGGGTGCGGTGCCACCACCTCCGGTAGTCTGCGGTGGCACCGCCCCAGTTCTGGTTGGGCGGTTCTCAGGGGACTAACACCGCTCGGCCGATGACTTCGCCATCGTGCAAGCGGTGATAGGCCTCGACACCATCGTCGAGGCTGTATTGCTCGGTGTGAATCCGGATGACACCACGTTGGGCCAAGGCCACGACGTCGTACAGATCGCCGCGCGTCCCCCAGTAGGGCGAAAACACCTGGCATTCGTAAGGCAGTACGCCGAAGCCAGCGCTGGCCTTGCCACCGCCGACACCAACGATGTTCCAGTCGCCCCGGACCTTGGTCATCTGGGCGCCGAGGTCGATCGTGTCTTGGATACCAACGAAATCGAACACGACTTCGGCGCCCCGGCCTTTGGTCAAATCCTTGACCACCTGGACGGCGTCCTGGTTCGACTTGAACGTGAAATCGGCCCCAACTTGGCGGGCCAGTTTCAGGTGAGCGTCGGACACGTCCAGGGCGATGACCGTAGCCGGCGTCAGGTGTTTGATCAGCTGAATCGCGATGTGGCCCAAACCACCAACGCCGATGACGACGGCGTACGAGTTCGCGTTCAGTTTGTCCCGGGAGTGTTGGAGGGCGTGATACGGCGTCAGCGCGGCGTCGGTCAGGGGAGCCGCCGAGACCGGGTCGAGATCACCGATCGGAATGCAGTAACGGGCCCGGTCGACCAACATGTACTCGGCGCAACCGCCGTCATGTCCCAACCCCGGTGGCGTGATATTCCAGGCCGCCGCGTTGTAGCAATAGTTTTCGTAGCCTTCGGCACACATCCGGCAGCGGCCACAACCCCAGGGGCCGTAGACCATGACCGACTCACCAATCGTGACCAGGGGGCGGGCGCCGTCGCCGGCATCGACAATCGTGCCGACGCATTCGTGGCCCAAAGTCATCGGCAGGGGGTAATCGGCGGCTTGGGCGTAGTAGTCCATGACGGCGATGTCGGAGTGACACAGCCCAGCGGCGGTGACTTTCAGCAGCACTTGGCCAGAGCTGGGGGTCGGGTCTTCGACTTCCCGTAACTCGGGCCACTTTCCTGGCTCAATCAATTGAATGGCTCGCATTGGCCAACCTCTTTTCCACTCATGTTGTCAACTCTGATAACCGAGGAATCGGAACTTTCCCCAGCGGCAACGAAGGATGGACCAACCACCGCTTCGGTCACCACGATAACGGTCATTGCACGATTGATCAATCTGTTGATAGAGCTGTGAGAATACGTGCAATGAGTCTGAATCGCTGACCGGATGTTCATTTTTTGCAGAGACTTTGAGAGAACGTGCAACAGGTCTTTGTGGCAACGCCTAACACCCAACGTCCTAGGGGATCGCTCAGGTTGAGGAAGCGTCAGCCAGCGGCTTGTCCGGGGCTAGGAGTTGTCGCGCCCGACCGGCCAGAATGACCGAACCGCCGATCAGGATGCCGGCCGAGGGACCAGCCGCATCCGCCAACTCCACCGCCCGATCAATCGCAGTCGCCAAATCCGCCGCCTGTAACACCCGGTCAGCCCCGAAATAGGCTTCCGCCCGAGTCGCCAACTCGGCCACTGGCAAGCTCCGGGGCAGGTCGGGCAGGCCGGTGGCGATGATGACGGCCACGGCCGGCTCCAACAACTGACACATGCCATCGACGTCTTTATCCGCCATCGCCCCCCAAATCGCGATCTGAGGCGAGAAGGCAAAAGCCTCATCCATGGTGGCGAGAGTGGCGGCCACGGCGGCGGGATTGTGGCAGGTGTCGATGACGATCGGCGGCCCCCGGTGAACCAACTCGGTCCGGGCCGGTGCCACCACGGCCGCCAAGCCGTCGGCGATGACCGCCGGCGCAACACCGTGGAGGCCGTGAAAAGCTTCCACCGCGGCCACGGCGACGGCCGCATTTTCCGCCATGGCGGCGCCGTGCAGAGGCAGGAGTAGATCGTCGACCGGCCCGCTGGCGACCGTGTCCAAGCGCAAAACTTGACCGGCCACGGCCAAGCGCCGGTCGAGGACCCCGAAATCAACCCCCTCCCGCAGTGGCTGAGCGCCGACTTCGAGACAGCGTTGCGTCAAGACGACGGCCGCTTCAGCCGGTTGGCCAGCCAACACGGCGTAGGCGCCGGGCTCGATCAGACCGGCCTTCTCGGCTGCGATCTCAGTCAACGAGGTGCCGAGGAGATGGGTGTGGTCGTAGCTGATCGGCGTCACGACCACGACCTCGGCCGGGGCGACGTGGGTGGCGTCCCAGGCTCCGCCCAGTCCGACTTCGACGATCATGACGTCAACCGGCGCATCAGCGAAAGCGGCGTAAGCCAAAGCCGTCATGGCCTCGAAAAATGTCAGCCGTACCCCGTCGATCAGCATCTCGTCGACGATTTTGACCTGAGGGGCGATCTGGCGCCACAGGTCATCGAACCGAGCCGGTGACAACGGCTGGCCGTCGATGGCGATCCGCTCGACCGGGTCGATCAAGTGAGGTGAGCTGAAGCGACCGGTCCGCAAACCCTGAGCCCGCAGCAGGGCGTCGATCATCAGACCAGTCGAACCTTTGCCGTTGGTACCGGTGAGATGAATCACCGGCGCCGCCGTCTGCGGTGACCCCAACAAATCCAGCACGGCTTCGATCCGGCCGGTCCCCCGGGCCACCTGATGCTCCGGCCAGCGCGCCGTCAAGGAGGCCACCAGCGCAGCGTGTTCGTCAACGATCTCCGGTTCAACCACACCGGCAGCATATTGGGCAAACC
>JAISGZ010000039.1 GCA_031262845.1 Propionibacteriaceae bacterium
ACAAACCGGTTCTGGCAACCTTGGCTTACGCCTTCGACCGTCCCCGGCGACGCGTCCTCCTGATCTACAAAGACGCCACCGGTGACCAACGAACGTTTTCCAAATACAACGGCATCGGCGGCAAAATCGAACCCGGTGAACACGTGGTCGCCGGTATGAAACGTGAATTTTGGGAGGAAACCGGTCTGACGGCTGAGCGTTACGCACTGCGGGGCACGGTTTCCTGGCCTGGTTTTTGGGCCAATGGCGAGAGTTGGTTCGGTTTCATCTTCCGGATCGACGCCTGGTCCGGCGACTTGCGTCGGCAATCAGCCGAAGGCCAAGTCGGTTGGTACGACCTGGACCAGCTACTGAATTTCGAGTTGCCGATGTGGCCGGGCGACCGCTATTTCCTGCCCCTCGTTTTTGACTCCGATGTGGCTGCTTTTCACGGGGTGTTGCCCTACGAAAACGGACAGCCAGTGGGTTGGGAAGTCGAGATCGTCCCAGCTCAGTGAGGCTGGTTGGGCAGGCTATCGGCCAGGCGATCGGCCAAGCCGGAAGCCCGTAAGGCCGGACGCTGGACGGCGGCGGCAATCGCCTCGGGACTACCGATCAGTCGAACCTTGGCGGTCGCCCGGGTCACTGCGGTATACAACAATTCACGGGTCAACAAGGCGGCTCCCGGCTCGGGGACGACGACCGTGACAGTGTCGAACTGGCTGCCTTGAGCTTTGTGAATCGTGGTCGCCCAGACGGGCTCCAAAGCCTCCAACTCGGCCGGGCTGAGCAGGCGCTGACCAGCGGTCGTCAACAGTGCCACCCGCGGTCGGCCGTCAACTAGCGCGATGACGCCGGTATCACCGTTGAAGACCCCCAACGACTCATCGTTCCGGGTCACCTGAACGGGCAGCCCGAGCGGCCAGCCGGTTTCGGTCTGGCCCGGAAAAGCCTCGGCCAACCAGGCGCTGACCCGGTAGTGCCAGTGGGCCACACCGAAGCGGCCACGGCGGTGGGCACAGAGCAGACGATGTTGGTTGACCGCCGTCAAAGCCGCTGTCACGGCCGCGGCGGAAGGCGCCGTTGATGCCGTGAGAGTGGTTCGGATGGCCTGACTTTGGTCGATGATGTCGTGACGGAGATGACTGATGAGGGCGCGAGACGGCGCACCATCGGCCGAGGGCTCGAAGTCCAAGGCCGGGTCCGGGGTCAGGAGTCGGTCGAGCGTCTGGTCGGCGTCACCGGCCCGGATCGCCGCTGCCAATTCGGCCAGCGCCCCAGAAAAACGATAGTTGTTGGTTAGTTGGACGTGGGGGATGTCCTCGGCGCAGGCCATCAAGTCGGCCAAGACAGCGCCCGATTCGACGGAGGCCAACTGATCCGGGTCGCCAACCAAGACCAGGTGAGCGGCCGGTGGGACCGCTTCCAACAATTGGCGCATGTGATGGAGCGACAGCATCGACACTTCGTCGACGATGACGAGATCCGCCGGTAGTAACTGGTCGTGGTGATAGCTGGCCGTGCCGTCAGGTTTCAGACCCAGCGTCCGGTGCAGCGTCGTGGCCGGGGCGATAGTGGCGGCTAAGTCGGCCAGGCCAAGACCGGCGAGTTGGGCCCGGACGGCTTGATCAAGCCGGGCGGCGGCTTTGCCGGTGGGGGCGGTTAGGACGATCCGGGGCGGGCACTTTGGGCCGGCCACAGCGGCCAACAATTGGGCCACGCTCGTGGTCTTGCCGGTTCCCGGACCACCAGCGATGACCGCGAAACGGTGATCTCGGACCAGGTCCACGATTGCTGAGCGCTGATCGGGCTCGCCCGGCCGTCCGGGGTTCGGCTGAGGCGAGTTCTGGTCCGTCGCTGTTGCTCGGGAACAGGACGGATGATTCGACGGCGCTGATGAGTTCGGGGTTGTGGTGGATTGATTCGTGGTGTCCGTGGTGGATGAAACTAATGGTTCGAGGCTGACAGTGGGTAAGACCGAAGGTTCGCTGTTGCCGGTGGATAAGACTGGAGAGGCGCTGGTGTTCGTCAGGGTTCCTTTTTTGTCACGGCCAGAACTGGGTGAGCCGTGACAGGGCGCGAGTGGGCTCGGGGACGTCAGATCGGTCACCGCCAGGCGCCGCTGGATCGCCTGGGCGACAGCTTCCTGGTCGGCCCAGAAACGCTCGAGGTAAAGGCGACGCCCGATCAGGCGCAGCGGCCGGTCCGTCACGGGGTCGGTGTCGGTGCGAACTAGCGGGCTGTGGCGGAGGCATTCGAGCCAAGCGGTCGGTTCCGGCCACGGTAAATCAGCTGGAGTCAGGTCGTCGCCGTCAGCGTCAGCCGTCTGGTCCGACAAGACCAGCAGCGCGTCAGCCGCCGTCAGATCAAGACAAACCGACCCGGCGCGGTTGGCGGCCAGCACCAGGCCGATGGCCAGGGTCACGAGTTCGTCGTCGCCGCCGTAGAGATAGACCAGGTGACGGGCCAGTTGGCAGTCCGACCAGGTCAACACACCGGCGTCGGCGAAGACCGCCAATTGTCCGGTGGCGGCCAGTGAACGGTGTCCCTTGTTTTCAGCGGTCACGGCTGCCTCCCCGCTAAGGCCGCGTCGAGATCGAGGATCAATTCGGTCGGTGGTCGCCAGGCGAAGACGCCACAGGGCTGCCCGGCGATCCGGGGCGTGCCCGGCCCGGCCAGGCCGCGGACGAACAGATAAGCGATACCCCCGAGTTGTTGTTGGGGCTGATAATCGGCCAGTCGCCAGCGCAAGAAGCGATGTAAGGCGACGTTGTAGAGCAGAGCTTGGAGGGGGTAGTGCGAGTCCATCATCGCTGTCGCCAGCCGGGCCGGGGTGTAGGACCGCAGGCGTAAGGGCTGGTCCGGCGGCGCTAAACGGTTGGTTTTGTAGTCGACGATGAGGTAGCGGGCTGGCTGGCCCAGCCGCAGCACGACGTCGATCGAGCCGGTTAAGAAACCCGACAACAAGGTGGCCGGGAGGTCGGCTCGCAGCCGGGCGCCGTAGCTGGCCAAGGGATCGTCGGGGCGCAGATGCCGGTCGAGGAGGTCGGCCAGTTGGTGGAGTGTGGCCGGGCGGCCGGTGGCGGCCAGCGGTAACTCAAACGACAACTCGGCCAGACGGTCGGACAGGCTGATATCGGCCAGGCGAACCTCATCGGCCAGCGGTCCCAAACTCGTCTCCAGACCGGGCTGGAGAGCTGTTAACAAGGTTTGTGGCGTCAGGCCGGTCAAACCGAAGCGGGTGACGGCGTCAGTCACCATGGCCGCCACCGATTCCGGCTGCGCCGGATCGGCTCGCTCGAAAACCGTGTGAACCAGTGAGCCGAAGGCGACACCACCGGGCAGATCGGCCATCGGTGAGAGGTCGTCGAGACTGAGCGACACCGTTCCCGGGGGCGCCGGATCGGCTTGTTCCTTGGGCTCGGCAGTGTTACTGGGCGCAGGATCGGCTTGTTCCTCGGGTTCAGCGGTGTCACCGGTCGAAAGATCGGCTTGTTCTTCGAGTTCAGCGGTGTTACCGGTCGCCGGATCGGCTTGTTCCTTGGGTCCAGCCGGGACACCATGGGTGGTGAGATCGGTCGGTTCAGCCGTCTTAGCCTCAGGCCACAGGGCTGTGGGATGGTCCGGCGTCAACCAGTCAAGGCTGACATCGTCAGAGACGGGCTGAAGCGGGGTCTCGGGTTCATCAGCCAGGTCGGGATCAGCGGCCACATGGCTGACTTGGGCGGTCAAGGCAGAGTACGACGTGCGTTGCCAAGTCTGGTCGATCACGCGGGTGAACTGGCGTAACCGTGGTGGCTGTAGCGATGACTTAGTCAGATCGGTCACCGCTGAAGGATTAGTCACCGCCGAATCCACCCCGGATGACGCCGTTGAATCCACCTCAACTGGCACTGTCGAATCCACCCCGGTTGGCTGGATCGGGGACAGCGAAATTGGTGAGGTTAGTCCGGGCGGAAGCGGTGTGACGGCGACACCGGGCGGCGGGTCCAGTAGGAAAGCCGGTAAGTGGTCGGACAAGGGCGCTTGGGCGGGCACGGTTTGGCCGGCTGGAGTCGTCAGCAGACGGTGTAGGGCGGCGGTTTCCGTGTTCTTCTTGGTCGGCACCCACCAAGCCGTCACCAGACAGGCCGCTCGGGTCAGCCCGACGTAGAGACACCGCAATTGCTCGGCCGCTTCAACGG
>JAISGZ010000040.1 GCA_031262845.1 Propionibacteriaceae bacterium
CACCTACGCCGCACCCCACCATCTGGTGGCCGACGACGGCTTGATCAACTGGCGCCGGACGCCTGGGGGTGATGCCTGGGAAAGTGCCAACGATTCCGACCAGACAGCTCCCGGCGCCGTCCAGCCGACTCCGGCTTCGGCGCCGGTCCCGGCTCCTGGCCCTGTGCCGGTGTCTTTTGGGCGACCCGGATCGTGACCTCGTCGACGGCCGGGTCACGTCATCGGGCCCGGGCTTTCACCGCCCAAGCCGTCTCCGGTCCGGCGGGCGACGTCGACGCTGGTCGCAGCCCGTCCACCACCGCTCCGGAAGCCGCCGCCTCAGACGCACCGAAGACAACCGTCGGTTCAACCAGCCCAGGCCAGGCGGCGCCCACGAGCGGTGTCTTCGTGCTCCTGGGGCCAACCGCCTCGGGTAAGTCGGAGTTGGCGTTGCGGCTGGCCCGCTGGTCGACCCGCCGGGGCCGGCCAGCCGAAATCATCAACGCCGACTCGATGCAGGTCTATCGCGGGATGGATATCGGCACGGCCAAGCCAACACCGGCCCAGCAAGCCGAAATTCCCCACCACCTGATCGATGGGTTGGAACTCGACCAGACCGCTTCGGTGGCTGATTTTCAGCGTCTGGCCCGCCAGGCGATCGCCGATTGCCACCGCCGTGGTGTCCGGCCGATCGTGGTCGGCGGTTCGGCGCTCTACCTGAGGGCGATCACCGACCGCTTCGAATTCCCGCCCCAGGACCCGGTCCGGCGATCGGAGTTGGAAGCCGAACTGGCGGCCGTCGGCCCGGCGGTGCTGTATCAGCGGCTGGAGCGGCTCGACCCCCAAGCGGCGGCTGGAATTTTGCCGGGCAACGGGCGGCGGATCGTGCGGGCGCTGGAAGCGATCGCGGTCACCGGGGCCTTCCGGTCGCAGCTGCCGCCTTTCGAATTTGCCTTGCCGAGGGTGCGGCTAGTGGGTTTGGCCTGGCCCCGGCCACAGTTAGATGAGCGCATTGAACAACGGGTGAAGGCGATGTGGGCAGACGGTTTGCTGACCGAGGTGGCTGGTTTGCTGGAACGGGGGCTGCGCCAAGCGCCCACGGCGGCCAAAGCTATCGGCTATGCCCAAGCCATCGCCTGCCTCGACGGTGACCTGACGCCGGCGGAAGCTCAGCAAGCGATCGTCACGAAAACCCGTCAATTTGCCCGCAAACAGCTGGCTTGGTGGCGGCGTGACCCGAGGATTGTGTGGTGTGCGGCCGAGCCGCTGTTACGACACGACGTGGCCGGCCAAGGTGGTCCGGATTTCTTGACCGCCGACTGAGAAATAGACCACCGGTCTCAGCGCCGGCGGCCGTTGCTCGATCGTGAACCCGAAACGACTGACGGAACGACCGGTCAACTCCGGCAATTGCTGAGCCACCGCGGTCAGGGCCGCCGGGTCGATCAGAGCCGGATCGAAGCCCGTGTCAGTTGTGGTGGCGGTCCAGGCCGACTGATGGACCGGCAGCCGGGGCATTCTCAGGCCCCGGACGATCTGGCCGTTGGTATCACGATAAATCGCGTACAGGCCACCGCTGGCTTGATCCAAGCCGACCGCCATGACTTCTGACCGGCCGGCCGTCAGTTCCGCCAACCCGCAGGTCAGCCCGGCGGTGGTCGTGAAATCGAGGGCGGCGACGAGTGACCCATCCCACCAGAAAAACACCGGATGCGATTCCGGGGTGGTCGTGACGGAGGCAAAAATCTGGTGGTTGGAGTATTCCGCCAGGTCCAACCGCTGGCCTTTGGCCGAGCCCGATTGAGCGGCCGCCCGGGCAAATAAGTCGCCCAGATCGTCGAGGGCGAAGTCCTGCGGGTCGAAGATGGTTTGGCCGACGTAAGCGATATCGGTGGCGGCGGCCTGGACGGTGCCGTCCTGCCAGCGCCAGGCCTGGGTACTGTTACCGACCACGACGGTCAGAGTGGCGGTGTCAGCGGTGAATTCAACGCGCAGCGCATGGGTCGTGCCGGCCGCTGCGATCAGGTCCGCCAAGGCCTGGCGGGCAAGGCCGGGAGCAGTCAACCGTCCGGTCGTGGGGGCTGAGCTGATCGAGGCTGTCGTCGCGGGCGGGCTGGGGGACTGGTGGCAACCGCTGACGAACAGGCTCAGTGACATGGCTCCGGCCAGGAGTGCGGCCCGGACCAGTCGGTCGGCTAGTGGTCGTGCGATGAACATCAGAGTCAGCCTAAACCGGGACTGACTCTGGCGCAGACCGGCACGACCGGGCTAGTGCCCTGTCGCGTTTGAAACTGCGTGTGATTCGGGGTGGCCGGTGGGGTGGCCAGCCAGGCGGAGGAGGAGCCAATAGTGGACCTCTTGGCGACGACGACAACGCCGCTGGGGACCCCACCGGGTGCCGCGAAGACGTAGATTTTGGCGCGACAGGGCACTAGGGTTGGGGCTTAAGGAGACCGGTCCCGGATGACGGAGTAGACAATTCTGGGCTCCCAGGCCGGAGCCGGGCTTCCCCAGTTGGCTCGGCGAGCCTCGGACTTAAGCAAAGTCGAAGACCCGACCGGCTAACTCAGCATCGTTGCAGTCTGGCATTCGAACGGATTCGTCCGGCGAAACCGCAGTGAGCACCAGGCCTGAGGCGATGTGGCCCAATATTGAACATGGCGGTTCTGGGAAACCAGGCCTAGACGGATCGAGGTAACGATGACAACGGAGTTGATCGACGAGAAGACTGACCACAGCATCGTGGTGACACAGGTGCTGGCAAAACCGCTCAATCAGGTGTGGGACGATTTTTTACAGCCGGCCGGCCAGGCGGCTCTACTGGGCGCCGGTGGCTCGCTGGGCGACAAGGGCGACCGTTGGCAAGCCGATGATGGGTCCTGTGGAGTGACCCGGTCGTACCATCCGAAAGAAGAAGTCAGATTTTCTTGGCGAGCGTCGGAAGATGCCCCCCGCACCCTCGTCGATCTCCAGTTCGAAGCCGTCGACGAAGCGACCACCAAAGTCACGATTACCCATGACCACACCGGCGTCGAGGTGGATGTGCCGCGGCTGACGGCGCATTGGAACGACGCGGTCGCGTTTTTGGGCGCCTAAAACTTAACTCTCGGCGGGGCGTCACGAGTCCGATTCGGGGCGCCCCCGGTTTTTCGATGGCCCTATTTGAGGCCGACTGAATCCAGTTCTTGAGCGCCACCGCGGCGGTAGATCGGCGTGCCGACAGCCAGCAAGATCACCGCCACCAAAGCCGCGCCGAACATCACCGAACTCATCGCCGGGGCGTCTTCGCCGAGCACGCCGACCAGCGGACTGATCAACCCACCCAAGCCGAATTGAATACAGCCGATGACGGCTGCGGCGGTACCGGCCCGGCGGCCGTGACGTGCCATCGCCAAAGCCGAGGCATTGGGGGGTGAGAAGTTGATCATGAAGACGACGGTGAACAAACTGCCGATTAACAAGCCCAGACCGCCTAACCCGGTCCAGCAGACGATGGCGAACCAGCCGGCCAGAACCGCCAGCACCGGGATCGTGACGCGGAGAATGTGGGCTGGCGAATGAGTCTTGGCCAAGGCCGCCGCGACCTGGGCGCCGATGATCAGGCCACAACCGTTGAGGGCGAAGACCAAGGAGAAACGGAAACTGCTGAGACCGAAGTCGGTTTGGAAAACGAACGGTGAACCGACGACGTAACTCATCAAAACGGCCGAAGTCAGGCCGGGAATCAGGGCCAAAGCTAAGAAATGGCGGTCCCGGGCCAGAACACCGTAGCCGCGCCAGGTGTCGCTCCAATCGTGGCTGCGCCGGTCCGGGGGCAGGGTCTCGGGCAGCCAGATCAAGACGGCGACGAATAGGACGACACCCATGAGAGCGAGGGCGCCGAAGACGCCCCGCCAAGTGACGTACTGGGCGATGAAGCCGCCGATGCTGGGAGCGAATAGCGGCGCCACCCCGATGACGAGTAGGAGCCGGGACATCAACCGGGAGGCTTCCCGGCCGACGAATAGGTCACGAATGACGGCCATGGCGACCACCCCGGCGGCGGCCGTAAAAACCCCCTGGCAAGCCCGGGCGGCGATCAGCCAACCGATCGTCGGCAGATAGGCGCAGGCGATCGAGACGACAATGTGGCCGATGATGCCGATGAGAACCGGGCGGCGGCGGCCGAAGCGGTCCGACAACGGGCCAATGATCAACTGGCCGATGGCGTTGCCGATCATCATGGCGGTCATCGTCCATTGGGCGGCGGTGGCCGAGGTGCTGAGGTCGATCACCACCTGAGGTAGCGACGGCAGATAGATATCGGTCGACATCGCGCCCAGGGCGCACATCGCCCCCAGCAACAGAACGTAGAAAGCCGTACTGCGTCGGCGCGGTGTGGGGTCGGCTGCTGTCTCAGGTTCGGTCACGATATTCGATCCTCCCACATTGGCTGCCGCGAGTTCGTGGGGTCGGCCGTTGTTGGTACAGCTGGTGGCGGCTGGTGAGGTGGGCTTGGCCGGAGGTCGGGAAGAATTTCTTTTCCCGGTCCGCAGGCTAAGGCCACCGAAGCGGGGGTTGAGGGGGGTCGTCCCCCCTCAAGTTTCACGTCAGGCCCACTGAATCGGAGCCGCGCCCTGTTCTACCAACAATTGGTTGGCCCGGGAGAAGGGGCGGGAACCGAAAAACCCCGAGCGGGCGGACAGCGGGCTGGGGTGAGGGCTGGCGATGATCGGCACCGATCCCAAACGTGGTGTCAGATTCTGGGCGTCACGACCCCACAAGATCGCCACCAGCGGACCGCCTCGTTGTACCAGGGCCTCGATCGCGGCCTGGGTGACTTCTTCCCAGCCCTTGCCGCGGTGCGAACCCGGTCGACCGGGCTGGACGGTCAGGACCCTGTTTAACAGCAGGACGCCCTGATCGAACCACGCCGTCAGGTCGCCCGTGGCCGGCGGCTCCAGCCCTAAATCCTGACTCAGTTCCTGATACATATTGCGCAACGAAGCCGGTAGCGGGCGGACATCCGGAGCG
>JAISGZ010000112.1 GCA_031262845.1 Propionibacteriaceae bacterium
GGTTGAGCGCCTGAACGACGTCGGGACAGTTATGACAAGTGACGGAGAAGAAGGTCTCGAAATGCAATGGCCCGTTCAGGGCCCGTACCGCCGCCAGCACCTGGTCGTCTTCCTTCGGCGGATGACCACCGACGTGAAGTAAGGCCAGTACCAGCGAACTGAACTCGTGGCCCAAGGGCAAACCAGCGAAGCGAACGCCGGAATCCTGACCTGGCTCAGTGATGAGGAAGGACGGCCGACGGGCCTCGACGTCGTCAGCGGCTTCCCGGATCGTGACTTGGCTGGAGGCCGCCGCCACTTCCTGGGCCAACTCCCGAAGTTGGGCTGAGCCTGATGAATCATCCAGGCTCAGCACCAACTCGATCGGGTGACGCAAGTTAACGAGCAGCGCTTTCAGCTGGTCTTTCAGTGCGTCGTCCAACATTTAGATCTTGCCTACCAAATCCAGCGACGGTGTCAGCGTGGCGGCGCCATCTTCCCATTTGGCCGGGCAAACCTCACCCGGGTGAGCGGCGATGTACTGGGCCGCCTTGACCTTGCGCAACAGTTCTTTGGCTTCCCGGCCGATACCGTTGTCATGGATTTCTTCGGTCTTGATCCGGCCTTCGGGATCGATCACGAACGTGCCCCGGAGAGCCTGACCGGCATCCTTGATCAGAACCCCGAACTGCTTCGACAGCTTCTGGGTCATGTCGGCCAACATCGTGTACTGAACCTTGCCGACGGCCTGCGAGGTGTCGTGCCAAGCCTTGTGGCAGAAATGGGAGTCGGTCGAAACCGAGTAAAGCTCGACGCCGAGGGCCTTGAACTCTTCATAATGATCGGCCAAGTCTTCCAACTCGGTCGGGCAGACGAAGGTGAAATCACCGGGGTAGAACACGAAGACGCTCCAGTGACCTTGGAGATCGTTCTCGGTCACTTCGAGAAATTCGCCGTTGCGATAGGCGTTGACAGTAAAGGGCTTGACAGTGCTGTTGATCAGGGACACGGAAACCTCCTGGGCCAGACTTCCCAGCAGCAACCACAATCGCGTCAGCTAATCTGAGCGACCACGGTGAAACCAGAAAAAGTCAGATATTTATTTTGAGTGATTCATTTTAACCTCATGAGCTTGGCAGTTGTCAAACCCGACCAGGAGACAGCGCCAACCAGCGGGACCAACCCGCTCCTGGCTCTCGATAGTGGGCTGTCGACGAATCCCAGGTTGGCGACTCAATCAACCCCAACCGAAGCCGCTCCACCGACTCACCGCCCCTGCTAAACTGCCGCGCCGGAGGGGAGTATCTCCCCGCGGCGGACTCGTCATCACGGTTCTGAACTTCTGACTCACCGCATCACCCAGTGAGCGGCGTCGGTTGTCAGCCTGGGCCGCCGGTTCAGTTTCTGAACGAGAGAGACCTCCGGTTTGATTCGTTCGCTCTCACCGCTGTGTCCAAGCCGGTGGGATCTCAGTGGTCGGGCCGGTTGGTCCGACGGCCGAAGACACCGGAAGGAAAACCGTGGAGGTACACGCCACCGCCTGGATCGTCTCGATTGTCGTCATTGTCGGCATCATCTGTATGGACTTCGTCCTCCACGTTCGGCGACCACACGTGCCCCCCTTCAAAGAATCCGTCACCTGGGTGGCGATTTACGTCAGTGCCGCCATTCTCTTCGGGGTCGGTCTCGGCTTTGTCGCCGACTGGTCGATCGCGGCTGAATTCTTCGCCGGCTATGTCACCGAAGAATCGCTCTCGCTCGACAACTTGTTTGTCTTCCTGCTCATCATCACAGCCGCTCGCGTGCCCCAGGAAGCCGAACAAAAAGTGCTCTTGGTCGGTATCGCGCTGGCACTGGTCTTCCGCCTAATTTTCATCCTCATCGGTGGCGCCGTCATCGAGCGCTTCTCGGCCATCTTCTATCTCTTCGGCGCTTTCCTCCTCTACACCGCCATCAAGACCGTGGTCGATGCCGTCAAAGGCCACGGTGACAACCCCGACGACTACAAAGACACCCGGTTGGCCAGCCTGGTCCGCCGAGTGCTGCCGATCACCCAGTCGTTCATCAGCGACCGTGTCACCGTGGTCGAGAACGGCAAGCGTTACTTCACGCCGCTGCTGCTGACGATGGTCTCAATCGGCACGATCGACATTCTGTTCGCGATGGACTCGATTCCAGCCGTCTTCGGCTTGACCAAGGAGCCTTACCTGGTCTTCATGGCCAACGCCTGCGCCCTGCTCGGACTTAGGCAGATCTACTTCCTGATCGGCGGTTTGATCCAGCGGCTCTATTTCCTCCCCCATGGCCTGGCCATCATCCTCGGCTTCATCGGTTTCAAGTTGATTTTCGAAGCCTTGGCGACGAATTCGCTGCCCTTCATCAACGGCGGTCAGGAACTTCACCTTTGGGAGCCGACGATCGGCGTCTCCTTGGGCGTCATTTTCGGGACCCTGATCGTGGTCGCGATCGCCTCCCGCATCAAGACCGTCGTCTGGGACCCCAAGCATCAGGCCGACGAGTCCGACCGTTCAGCGGCCTGACGCCGTATTCTTAGGGACCATGTCCGACTTGCCGACGGTTCCCCCGCGTATCCGGTCGTATCAACGACGCCGGGCGGGCGTGCCGTTGGCCAGTGACCGGCCGTGGCGGCAACGCCTCTTGACGCCGTGGATACCGGCGGTCGCCGCCATCATCGCCGTCGAGGTGTTCTCGCTCAGTTGGATGATGCGTTATCTGATGGCCGACACCACCCAAGCCGACGGCACGGTCGTCCCCGGTTTCAGTGGCGACGCGATTCGGCTGGCCGCCACCTACGCCCTGCCGACCTTGGCTGTCTACTCCTTGCTCTTCATCCTGGCCGACCGTTTCCGTCCCCAGCGCCTGGGACTGTGGCTGTTGGCCGTCACTTGGGGTGGTTCGGCGGCTTGCGCGGGGGCGCTGTTCCTCAACGAGTGGGCCTCTTCACGCTTGGCTGTGACCTGGTGGGCGCCCGGTTACGACCAGGCCCGGTTGGCGATTTATATCGCCCCCTTCGTCGAGGAGACCACCAAAGCCGTCATCCTCTTCGCGATCGCTTTCATCGCCCGCGGCCGGATCACCAGCCGCCTGTCGGGGATCGCCCTAGCCGGGCTGACCGCGGTCGGCTTCGCTTTCACGGAAAACATCGTCTACTACGGCCAGGTCATCGTCTACGGCTCGTACTCCGCCGGCACCGGCGAAGTCATGTCGTGGCTACGCGATCTGGCCATCCAACGCGGGATCTTCTACTCCTTCGGCCACCCCCTCTTCACGGCCATGACCGGCATCGGCTTGGTCGTCGCGGTCCGCAGCCGCTCCAAACTGGTCCGGGTGACGGCGCCTCTGGCCGGCTATCTGGCGGCCGTCCTCGGACACATGGGTTTCAACACCGCCGCCTCCCTGCTCAGCGGCACCCAGTTGAATCTGGTCTACGCCCTGATCATGTTGCCAGCCGTCTTCGCCTTGGTCCTGGTGGCTGTGTTCACACTCCGCCGCCAACGCCAGTTGATTGTCGATCGCCTGACCGACTACGTCATCATGGGCTGGTTGCCGGCCACCTACCCAGAACTGTTCAGCCGCTGGTGGACTCGGACGAAAGCCCTGCTGGCGAGCTTGTGGCACGGCAGCCCCTGGGCCACATTGCAGCTCCAGTCGACGATCAGCGAGTTGGTTTACCTACGTGATGCCAGCGGGCGGGGTGTGGTCGACGACGGTGGCTTGTGGCGTGAACATGAGTTGGTGGATCGCGTCCACCGCCTCAGGTCTCAACACGCCGTCGAGAATCCACGCGGCTTGCGGCCCTATTTCTGGCGTCGCCGGACGAACCAGATAGGCTGGGCTTCACCGCTGGGGTTACCGACGGGGGGTGTGGCGAGTCACCAAGCCAGCGCAATGGTTCGGGCTGGAACCCCAGCCAGATCATCGCTGGGTTCAGCGGTCGACCCCCGGTGGGGGCCACCAGGTTAGGCCGCATGAGGAGGCTGTCATGGCGAGTGCCTTAGAAATGGCACTGTCGCGTCTGAAGGCTGCCCTCCAAAAAGTTCGCTTGCCGCTCCCGTCTGATACCGCTACAGCCGCCCAAACCGAGGTGAGCCAGGCCCTCCATCAACTTGATGACTACGTCTTACCCCGTCTGCGCGAGATCCGGGCGCCACTCTTGGTGATTGTCGGCGGCTCGACCGGCGCCGGTAAATCGACCTTGGTCAATTCCATCATCGGCCACGCCGTCAGCCCCACCGGTGTCATCCGCCCGACCACGAAATCACCCGTCCTCATCCACCACCCCGACGATGCCGATTGGTTCAGTAACGCCCGAATTTTGCCGGGTTTGACCCGCTCCGCCCAAGCCAGCCAGGACCTGCACACGCTCCGGATCGTGCCCGATCCGGCGATGCCCCGGGGAATGGCCATCCTCGACGCACCGGATATCGACTCGATTGACGCCAGCAACCGGGCTTTAGCGGCCCAACTGTTGTCGGCCGGTGATCTCTGGTTGTTCATCACCTCGGCCACGCGCTACGCCGACGCCGTGCCGTGGGAATATCTCA
>JAISGZ010000134.1 GCA_031262845.1 Propionibacteriaceae bacterium
TGGCCGGGCCGGAACTCGACTTCCACGACGGGACAGCCCTGCCCTGTGAAGCCGTAACCACCCTTCACGCCTCGACCAAGGATCCCGGCGTCCGTCCGGCCGCCGCCACACCGGTTCCCAACCTGTTTTGGTTCAGCGTCAACGAGTAGCCGGTGAGTTCCCCTCCGACTGATTTCGGCCGCCCCGTCGACGCTTGGGCGATCACCCCGCCGACCGGTGATCCGGCTGTTCCCGTACCCGTCGTGTCCTATCACTACCTCGGTGATTTGACGCCGCCATCATCTGTTTTTCCGTGGGGTCCGCTGTGGTCAGCGACGACACGACCGGACAACGTCGCCACTCTACTGAAGGACGATGACCCGAACCGTTTGCCACTATCTGCGGCCGTGTTATCAGATGACATCGTCCCTAGCCCGCAAGATGTTGACCGCAATGGTCCGCTGCGGCCACCGGTCGTGTTTCCGGACGATGCCAGTCCAGTCACAACGGTTGAGTTACCGTCCGATCACCCCACCGAGGTGGTCCCTGGACTCAATCAAATTGCGGTACCGGAACTCGGTCAAACTCCACTCACACCACCAGAACCCACGGCGTTTCCGACTCCAGCACCGGAACCGTCACCAACCGCTGATCCCTCGGTCAGCGAACCTCATTCCGAGAGTCCGGATTCGCCCGTCGATCACGATGATGATGTCACTGCCGAACCTCCGCCCGTAACCGAACTCGACACTGACAAGTTGTTATCCGAAGCCCTGGTGGTCACGCAAGACATCACTTCAGTCGCCATCGTCCTTACTCCCACAGAGGTTCCGCCAGACAGCTCGACACCAGCGGTTCCCGAACCCCACGATCTCGCCAAGTCCCCCACACCCAGCCGCCCAACTTCCTCCCACCGCTGGCTGACCGTCGCCGTGGTCATCGTCATCGCCGTCATCACGGGACTGATTTGGATCGGTTATCACCTCGCCCCTGGCTCCGACGTCGAGCGCCCTCTGGGCTCCTGGCCCAGTGGCCTGACCGTCACCCTGTCCGCCCACTACGCCACCCAAGAACCGGTCATCGATCTGGCTCTGACAGTAGCCGCCTCATCGTCCACCGGGCTGGCTGGTGAACTGTTGTTGGCTCTGCCAGCCACGACGACGAACTGTCCGACCGTCAGCCTGACCACCGATTCGGCGTCGCTGGAGCTGACAGCCTGGACTGGTTTCGACCGGCCAATCGATTGCGCCTATCGCCTCAGTGGTTTGACCGTGGCCGCTGGCACCAGTCAGACCTTCAGCCTCGTCGTCGTCAACGACCAAGCCGCCAACCTTGATCAATGGCTGGACACCGTTGTCACAGACACGAACACGGCCTTGGCGGCATTGACCGGAGCCGCCTTCCCGCTCCAACGTTTCAGCGGTCTGACGGTCGTAGCTGACGACGTGGCGGCGAGTTCCGGACCGGCGGTCGTGCCTTACCGGGTGTTCGCCACCTGGACTTCCGGGACACCTGACACCAAACAGGATTTGTTGTTGTCGAATGACACCTTGCCGTTCCAAGCCACCGAAGCGCTGCTGGCCCTGACCGGTGGCGCCGGACTTGATGCCGTCGCCGTCACCACGTGTGACACGGCCCGGGTGGAGGGCCGCCAAGTTATTGCCGAACCGGTTCCCGGCCCCTGCTTCGTCGATGTCAGTTGGGGTGACTTCACCAGCCGTGGCCAGTTCACAGTCACCCCCTGAAAGACTCAGTCACCTGCCCGGTCCCGATCAGCGGCTAATCGGGTCAGGGCGGCTAGTGCCTGATCGTGGTCGGTCGTCACCCAAAAGTCCGGCAACGAGGCCCGCAGAAATCCGCCGTAGCGGGCCGTCAGCAAACGTGAGTCGAGGACGGCCACCACTCCGCGGTCGCTGGTGCGCCGAATCAACCGCCCCGTCCCTTGGGCCAACAAGAGGGCAGCGTGGCGAGCCGATACCTGCATGAACCCGTTACCACCACGCTGGGCGACGTCTTGTTGGCGGGCTTGCAGGAGTGGCTCGTCGGGCCTGGGAAACGGAATTCGGTCGATCAGAACCAACTGGCAGGTATCCCCGGGCGCGTCGACGCCTTGCCACAGTGACAGCGTGCCGAACAGGCTGAGTTCCGGCTGGGCCAGAAATTGGCGCACCAAATCCGCCGTCAGCCCTTCGCCTTGGCACAGTATTGGCCAATCGGTCTCATCACGGACCGCGGCCGCCGCTTGCTGGGCGGCCCGCAATGACGAGAACAAGCCCAGAGTGTGACCACCGCTGGCCGTCACCAAGTCCGTAATCGCACTCAACGTAGCGGGTCCCAAACCATCACGACCAGGCGCCGGCAGGTCGCGGGCAACGTAGAGAATGCCTTGACGGGCGTAGTCAAACGGCGAACCGACGTCGATAGCGGACCAGGTTGGCGAACCAGCCGGCGGGGTGTCAACGGAGGCATCCATCGACAGGGCATTAACGTCCGAGCGTTCAGACGTCTTCTGATCGGATTTCTCCCCGATCTTCTCTCCCGGCTTCTCCCCCGAATCCCCCTCAGCTCTTTTCCCGGGCTTCTCCCCCACTTTGTCTCCC
>JAISGZ010000188.1 GCA_031262845.1 Propionibacteriaceae bacterium
TTCACTTGCCACCACCTCAGCCTCGGTCACCGACTGATCGCGATCAGTCAGGCGCGTGAAATGGCTGGTCCCACGATTGAGATCGTGACCGACGGCGGTGGCTTCGAGCACCAGCCGATCGTGCGACTGACCGTCGGCGCTGGTCCAGACCGAGGTCCTGAGACGACCCTGGACGAGTACGGGATCGCCCCGGCGTAACGACGAAATGGCGTTGGTGGCCAAGGTTCTAAAACAGGTGACGGTGATCCAGGTCGTCGGGGCGTCGACCCAGTCGTTGTCCCGCCGCCAGCGGGGCGTCACGGCGACGCGGAAAGTGGCGATCGACAGGCCGGCGGCGGTCTGACGGAATTCGGGGTCGGCGCCTAAGTTGCCGGTGAGCGTGACAGTGATATCCATAGCGAATCTCCTCAAAGTTCGGTGCTGTCAGGAGACGGCGAAACACCTCGGCACCGACCATCGAGGCAGGCGCGTCGGATGCTTGCGCAGTCATGGGGACTATGGAGAACTGGCGAGGAGTTGTGTCACCCGCCACGTGAAATGTGGATAAGCCACGAGGTCCCAGTTGACGATGTGGATAACCGTGGCGACGGGGTACCAGCAAATTCTCCGTTTGACCTGGATCGGGCGTCACTTGGGATATAGGCCCTGGTCGACGACTGACCGGTCAACGAAAATTACACGGGCTGGCAGTCCTTGAAAAGGCGTCAGCTCAACAACGCATCAAGCCGCTGACGGGCTTGATTGTGGCGCTGCAACTCCGTGTTGACCACGTCGATGACAGCGGTTTGGGCAATCTGGGCGATCGACTGACGCACAATCCGCCCGGCCTGATCCTGCTTAGCTTGGGCCTGTTTCGTGACCGCCAGGCGACTGACCAAGGCGGTCACCAGTCCCACCACCAAACCGACGGCGGCGATCAACCCCGGCCAAGGCAACGGCCCCAACTGTGGCATCGCCCAACCCGAGGCCGCCAGGCCGACGATGAGCCAGACCAAGCCACCGAGGAAGACGACGAACATGATCATCTGCAGGACCGTGATCCCAGCCCACCAACTCGGTTTGTGGTCGATGTCGAGGTTGGTCGAGCCGATTGCCTGGTCCAATTGACCCGGCAAGTCGGCTTCATGAGACCGAGCGGCGCGCTGGACGGCCTGTTGCCAACCGCGGGGGAGTTGTTGGACGGAGTGGTCGGTCAAACCCCGAAGCGCCGAATCGACCCGGGCCGCCGGCACCGTTTGCCAGGCTCGCAACGACGTGTGGTTGTTGTCGGCCGGAGAACTATCGGGGCTGACAATCAGCTGCAACCGGCGCAAGGGGTCGGGCCGTAACCGCCTCAACCAACTGACAACCGGCCAGCCGGTGGCGATTTGCCCGTGGTAACGCCACGAATCACCGACCGCTTGGGTGACCTCGGCGACACCGGCGGCTTCGGCCAGAGCTTGGTTGAGAGCCTCAACCGCTTGGGGCGACAACTCCGGCACGATCGTCGGTCCGACCGCCGGCGCCAGTTGCTCAGCGGCGGCCGTCACATCCGCCAGCAAACGTCGAGCGACGGCTTGTTTGCGTTGGGCAACTTGTTTGAGCGACCGCCGTAACTGGTCGATCCCCTGACCGGTAGCCGCGGAAACAGCGTGAATATCAACCCCCGTGATGTTCTCACTGGTCAGCAACTGGCCCAGATCCGATCGAATCCGGTCGATTTGCTCGGGTTTGACCCGGTCGATCTGATTGAGCACGAAAATCATGACCTCGGCGTGCGAGGCCATTGGGATCAGATAGCGGTCGTGAAGGGCGGCGTCAGCGTATTTCTGGGGATCGACGACCCACAAAATGACATCGACCAACTCGATCATTCGGTCGACTTCGTCCCGGTGTTGTTGGACCGTGGAGTCGTAATCCGGCAAGTCGATCAGCACCAGATCACTGAGATCCCGCCCCGGCACGTGATGACGCTGGGGCACCGACAGCCAGCTCAAGAGTTCATCGGTTTGGGCTTCGCCAAACGTCATCGACATCGCTTGGGAAGTCGTCGGCCGACGGACTCCGGTTTCGGCCAAAGCCGTCCGGGACAGGGCGTTGAACAAACTGGATTTGCCGGCTCCGGTGGCACCGGCCAAAGCCACGACCGTCGTATCGCCGGCCAAACTCAAGCGGCGGCCGGCCCGGCTGACGATGGTTTGGGCCGGGTCCAGCAACTGGTCGTCAACCCGACCCCGGCAAACGTCGATGACTTCCTGCAAGGCCATCAAACTCTGGGGCACGGTCAAGGAATCGCTCATTGGACACCTCCCGGCGGGCCGGCGCCGACCACCGAGGCCGGTGGGGGGGCCGTCCCGGTGACCGTGGTGGTCGCCAACTCGGCCGAATTGACCGACTCGGCCGCGCCTGGCCGCGTCCCTTCGACCGTGTGAACCGCCACTTGTTCAGCCGGTGTCAGAACCGCTTGCAGGCTCAACGTCACCAGCTCTTCGCCACGTAAACGGTCGACTTCTTGACCGATCGCCGTGATCGTGGCCGGCAGTTCGGAATCCAGCCGCAGCCGTTCAACAGCATTCGTGAAACGGCCCAACTCACCCGACATCAGCGCCTGGGTGCAAGCGCTGAACAGTTCGTTGGTCCGTTCAGCCAAACGACGGACGCTGTCATCCCCGAAAACCAGCGTCAAAATCTTCCAGGCCGCTACCGTGGTGCCGGTCGGATTGGCCGCGGCCGGCGAATCCGCGGTCGGTCCGAATGCGATCAAGATCAGTGAGACGACGACCGCGTTCATACCCAGTGCGGCAATCCGGGCCTGGACCTTTTTACTGTCCCCCTCGGCCTGCACCAATTGCCGCAGCTCGTCGTTCCAACGGCGCAGCGCTTCGACCACGGCGGCCGGAAAACCGGGCGAGGTTTGACTCAGTCTCAAGTCGGTCTGCTCAATCACGAAACGACCGGCCGGCTGACTTTGCCAGGCGGCTTCAGCCCTTTCGCAAGCCTGTTGGCCAGCCTGAATGAGGAGCGCTTCAAGGCCGGTGTCAAGAGCCTGTTTGGCGTTGTCAGACTCAATCGGTTCGCCTTTGATCTGGTTGCTGACGCGATCGCGCCAGCGCGAAAAGCCGGATTCCAACTGGCGCATCAGATCCCCGGAATTGACCAGTTCTTGCCACCGCGTCAGGACCTCATTGCGGAGCAGGACGCCATCACGGATTTCCCGGTCGACGTCGGTCAGGGCGTCGATGAACTGAGCAGCGGCATCCTGGCGCAACTGGTTGACGATGGCCAACTGGTCGTTCAGGCTGGCCGTGATCCGGGGCGCTTGGCTGACCAAGGCACTGATCGCCCCATCCAAGGTTTTCATCACGACCAAGCCACGAGTCCGTTGATCGGCTGCCAAAGCCGCTAGCCAGCTTCGGATCGGTTCGACGGCGGCCTTCGGCAACATACTCTGTTCGTCGACCATCGTTTCCGGGACCGCGAAGAAGGGCGAGTTGCCGAGCCCGCGCTCGGTCATCATGGCTGCTAGGTGTGACGGCACATCGGCCATCGCCGCCGGTGGCACCCGGTCGAGCACGACGGCGCCGGCGGCCGACCGGTCGACCGCCCGGCTGAGATATTCCCACGGTACGGC
>JAISGZ010000233.1 GCA_031262845.1 Propionibacteriaceae bacterium
AACACGATCCTGCAACGCCTGCGGGCCGCCAAACTCGACCACGACGGTGTCTTGCGACCAACCCTGGCCGGCCTGTTGGCTTTGGGACAATACCCGCAAGAGTTCTTTCCCCGTCTCACGGTCACCGTTGCCGCCTATCCAGGTCTTTCAAAAGCACCCGGGGTGGGAGAACTGCGGCTGCTGGACTCAGTCACCTTGGCCGGGCCGATCCCAGTTTTGATCCAAGACGCCGTGGACGCGGTGCGCCGAAATACCAGAACCGGCGCCCGCATGGATGGAGTTTTCCGGGTTGACGTGCCCGATTACCCGCCGACAGCAGTCCGTGAAGCCGTCACGAACGGGTTGATGCACCGTGATCTATCCCAGTTAGCGCGGGGCACACAGGTCCAGGTCAACGTCTTCCTCGACCGGTTAGAAGTGTTGAGCCCCGGAGGTCTCTACGGCACCGTGACTGTGGACCGGCTGGGTGACCCCGGAGTCAGCTCGGCGAGAAACCTCCGCTTGTGCGCCCTCCTCGAAGACACGATTTACCCAGGCGGCGGCATGGTGGCCGAAAACCGCGGCTCCGGTTACGCCCTCATCAAAGCCGAACTCGCCCGAGCCGGAATGCTGCCCCCCGTACCATCCGACGATCTGGACTCATTCTCGGTGACCATGTTCCGACGCGAAACCGAGCAAGAAACCGAACCTACTTCGACTGGTACGGCCGTGCGCCAAATCTTGCAGACCGGCGGTGAACACGCCACACCAGAGTTAGCCACAGCCACCGGCTTAAGCCGCAGCGCGGTCGTGCAACAACTCAACGCCCTCATCCAAGCCGGCCTAGTCGAACCCACCGCCCCACCGCGGAGTCCACGTCGGCGTTACCGCTGGGTTGATCTGAATCAGAAACTGGCTGCTTGATGACAACTAATTTTGCCGACGGCTGAGAAGTTGGCCCGGCTTGGCACGCACGTTACCGCTACCTCGAAAGCTTGATGGCGAAGCTTTGGCAAGGCCACGGATGGGTCGATGTTGGCTTTTTGCTTGATATGAACTTGCTACTACTTCGTAGCCCGAAGGTGAGAATTACGAAGTGGTAGCAAGTCCGCTCAAGACGGGAGCCGTCTTTGGGCAGGCCTTCACCAACTCATCTCACCGCCGGTCGTAATGAAACCGGCATTGGGCGATGACCAAGAAATCACCCTCAATCCGATAAACCAACCGATGCTCGCCCGTGATCCGCCGCGACCAAGCACCATCGGCGGAGTATCGCAACTGTTCAGGCTTCCCCGTCCCCTCGGTCGGAGTCCGTCGCGCCTCCGTGATCAACCGGTTGATCTTGGCCACCGTTTTCCGGTCTTGCGCCTGCCACCACAGGTAATCGTCCCAACCATCATCCGTCCAGCCCAAGCGCAAACTCACGGCTCCACCAACTCACGCTCAGTCCATTCCCCCCGATCAATAGCAGTCAGCGCCCGGCTCAAGCGCTCCGCGTTAGCCCGCGTCGACAACAGATGTGCCGTCTCTTCCAAAGCCTCGTATTCCTCCGCCGAAACCAAGACCGCATTCCCATGCTTCGACACGATCTCCACTGGTTGCCGGTCCTCGTTAACTCGCCGAATCAGCCCAAACAAATCTTGCCGAGCCGCGGTTGCTGTCATGGCCGTCATCACATACCTCCAAGACGTTATTAAGTACTGGATATCGTACATCAAGCTGTCCAGCGCATCCATCCCCAGAGACTGTTCCTGAAGACACGACCGAACTGCCGTCGTGGTTCCACAGCTTGCAGACTTAACAGCCCCACCGTGAGCGCAAATCCATGGCAACTGGGATCTTATAGACCATGCGACTAGTAACGTAAAAACCATGCAACTGGGATCGTATATACCTTGCAACTGGTAACTTAGAGCGATGGCTACCCGATGAAGTGCAAGCCTGTAATCCTTGAACCCTAACTAGCCTCGGATGTCCACACCGACGACGTCCGCCACCTGGTTTGGCTACGCCGCCGACTCGGATCAGATTGCGCCGCTACGGTTCTGATCAATACCGGTCAAACGGCTTACCGCCGCCCCGACGACGGCGTCCTGGTGATTCCAGCGGCTTTACTCGGCCCCTGAGCTGACCTCCTCCTCAACGGACGCGATATCTGTCTCATCCTCCATCGCCTGGATTAAACGATCATCGACGGCAGGACTGACCACCACGGCTGAGGCAAAACCTCATTGACCCTCCGGCCAGGCGACGCAGAGCGCCCCCGATTCAGGAGTCAAGTTTCAAAGCCAGAGCCGGGCGTACCGCGCCAGAAGCCGATGCGACCGCAGAGCCGTACCAGAAATCATCGTCGTTCGCGTGGCCATCAGTGTAGACATAGGCCGAAAAGTCAGGAAAGTCACCTGGCGAACGCAACCACCACCACCAGGGCTTACCATCATACCGATACATAATTCTAGATTCAGTTTTTTTAAATAATCTCACCACTTCGGCATTACTGAGTAAAAACACCGCATCCCGCGTTTTTGGCTGTTTTTTTTCTTTGTACTGGTATTGCTTTTTTGGGCGATTGTCTTGCTCAATCTCAGCCAGACAATCGGCACCAAGAGCGCCCGCCAAACGCGGAGTCCAGTCCTCCGCCAACCAGTGACGCAACGAGGAATCCGCCCACGAAGCCCCAGCCCGATCCTCGTGATAAGCCCGGTGGTCAATGGGTCGGTCCGCCAGGAACACGGCGGCTCGCCGCGTGTCCCCCACTGTGCGAACATCCAGGTCAACACCGCGGTCTCCGCTGTGACCACTTAACTCTCCCTTCTTTGGCCCTGACATAGCAGGGGCCAATCGCCCCGTCTCATCCAGCACACCCAGGAACCACCAGACCCGCTCAGCCAGCACCACCCGATCACCTGGATCCTCACCCACGTCACCAACCACGGCCCGTAGCTCTCCACGCCGGACCAACTCCAGCACCGCCGCCACACCACCCCGGTCATACTGACGTAACTCATCGACCGGCTCCGGACAGTCCAACGACCTCGCCTGCGGCCAATTCTTCCCCCACCAGGCCGAATCCCGATAACTTAGGATCACGTCATTGACCACCCGAACCATCTGAATTGTCGAGTCGCTCAGACCAGCGGTCCCAGCCCACTCACCCGAGTACCACCGACCCATACGATCCACCAGCGCCTGATCACCGGCTTCCGCCAACGACTGGCCGAAGAAATCCCACGTCTCCGTACTTGGATCCCTCATCACCCACCGAGCAGGAGCATCGTCTCGCAGTGCCCGCAACAGATACTCCGACAAGAAGAACTCCTGCAACGACGTGTGGGAGAAGCGGAAGAAGCCCTCGTCAGCCGAGTCGTCCCGCCGCCGTAGGAACGTCGTGTTGCGCAGTTCCTCCTCCAACGTGTCAAAACTGAGCCGGCCATACCGCCGTTCCCAATCCAGTTGCGCCGCCCACCAACGTTCGAACCAGTCCTCCAAATCATCGACGTGTAACTCGCCAGTCCCCGAGCGCCACAGCTCCGCCGCCATGTCCTCCGCCAACCGCAGCTTGTCCGGCCGTTTGACTTGGCTCTTGCCAACCTCTCGGCCGAGCCATTGACGGGTGAATTCCCGGTACAACATCACGCCATAAACCTTCTGGCCCTCAGCCCGCCAGCGCTGGATCTGCGGCACCGCCTGTACCAGGAAAGGCAGCGTCACCGGCCGCTTGGACAAATCCTTCAAGTCATAGACCTCTGTCAGCATCTGCCAGATGGCGGCGATGTCTTGCCCCGGCAGCGACTCGCTCAGATAATGCTCAATCTGCTCATCACGCAGACCGAGCAGCAGCCGGGCTTCCATCTGATTGGGCCTCAGAGAGGCGAAAGCATGGCCAGTCAGCATCTCCCGCTGTTCGCGCAGCGTCCGGAAGAACTGGATCCGGGTGGACACCAGCATCTTGGCCGGACGCGCTGACTGGAGGCCCGGACGCCGGACGACTGACAGCAACCGGCTCGTGAACTCCCGCACGAGATCCTCATCATCCAGCTGGGACAAAACCTCGTCCAAACCGTCGAAGATGACGACCGCCCCCTCGTCGATCCACTGCCATAGTTGCTCAGCGGTAACAGTGACGCTGGGATCCCAACCCCAGCGGGCGCATTCGAGCATGACCTCCTCCACCGTCGGCAGGTGCGTCGCAGCCTGGCTCCCCGCCCCGGCGCCCGTCGCCACCAAGCCCCGCGCCAGCCGCAAATCGAAGTACAACCCCCATCGTCCTTCGTGTCCGGATTCCCGGCGGCGCCGCAATTCATTCTCGAAGCTCTGACACGTCACCGTCTTGCCCATGCCGTACTCGCCCAGCAGGATGAACAGCGAACTGCGTTGGTCATCCTCTGCCCAGGCCAGCAGTTCCGGCACGATCAACCGGTCCTCCAAGTCACCAGCGGCGTCCCGTTGACCCGTTGCCTGGCGCGTCGGCCGGGGCTCTCCATACGAATCTTGCTCCACCGGTGTCGCCTGATTCTCCAACTCGGTGTCGACCCGCTCGAGGTCTGGCCTCGCGGGTTTCGGCGGTTGTGTCGCCGCTGGGCAAGAGCAGGCCTCCTCCCACTCTCCCTGCCCCACCCCAGCCGCAGGATTGATCGTCAAAGCCATCGGCGGCATCTCGATACCCTCCCGTGATGACGTCCCGTCAAAGCCCTCCCGCAGGCTCGGCATGTAATCCAACGAGGTCTGACCGATGATCGGGGAAGAATCTTCAGCATCAGCCTTCAACCGTGGTGGCGGAACCATCGACCGCGCGGGAAGGCCCCCTGGCGCCGACGCCTCCGACGTCACCGTTGCCACCGGACTACCGGTCAATTCCGGTCGGCCACCACCACGCCTCCCCGGCTTGGCCTCTACCGGAGACTCCAGCCGAACGACCCGAAGCCAGCGCACAGGCTTAGTCGGCGTCTTCCGCGTCAACACCATCCGGATGGACAGGCCCATCTCCTCAGCCGCGTCATTGACGGCCCCCATCCGCCGGTACAACTCAGTCTCCGCCGCCCCCGGCTTCAGCGGCGGCAGCAGCCGTTCCACAACCGTGTCGTAAGCGACCTTCCCCTCGTCGCCGAACAGAGCCACCAATTCCAAAGCCTGACCTCGTCGATGCTCGGTGATACCAGTCAAACTGGCGATGGCAGCTGCCGCCTCTGCCTGGCTCAGCTCTTCTCCGTGACTCATGCCTCTCCCTTTCCCTGAGCGTCATCGCCTGACCCTGACCGTTTCCCAGCGAACCATGTTGTCAACCTGCCCGACAAAGGACGCTGGGCCTTCAAATTTGGTTGAGCAGCAACACCATCACCTCGCGACGGGAGGGCTTCACCAGAGCCGTGGCCTGTGAGTCCTCGAGTCAATTGGTTAAACGCTTTCATGTATCGCTTCACCGCCGCCTGATCCCCTCTTTTCTCAGCCTTTTTCGCCAGCCGTAAGAGATGTTTTCCATGAGCCCACAAAGCCAATATCTGGACAACCCTAATTCTCGGAGAGGGCCGCTGCGAGCGAACACCGAGAGTCAGCAAGAGAAGCCCGAAAAGAGGCCAAGCGTTGGCTAACCACTCCGTGATCTGATGATTCATCATGGCCGCCTCCCCTTCGAGAGCCTCATGCCAACGGCTCCATATTACCACTAGTTGATACTAGTTGGATTTATGAGCCGAGGTCGCCCAACACTCTGAGAGGCCCATGAAGGCTTCACACAGCACGCTGAGGTTCCCTCGCCGGAGCGCAACTTCAATGTCACATTGAAGCGGCTCCTCCAAACACACCACCGCTTCAGAAAGACCTACCTCGGATTCCCCTTCCTCCCCATTGACATCACCGTTACCATTGCATACATGACCGCAGTCATCCATGACCACAAGACGACATCCGTCCGCCTGTCCACCCATGCCCGGGACGTGCTAGCCCAGCAAGCCAGCGCCGCCGGTCTATCCCTCACCGGTTTCCTCGACCAGCTGGCCGCCGACTTCGAACGTCAGAAGATCTACCAAGCCCACCGCGAAGCCGTCCAGCGGCAAGCTGACGATCCAGAATGGGCCGCTGACGTGGAACTCTGGGCGTCCACCGAACAAGACGGCCTTGACCAGTGATTTCACCCACTGACCCATCTGACACTGAGATCCGGCAAGGTGACATCTGGCTTGTCAGCCTTGGCAAACCCCACGTCGGTGAGCCTGGCAAGAACCGGCCCGCCGTCGTAGTGTCCAATGACGGCATCCAATCTGGGTCCGCCCTGGACCTGATCAGTGTCGTGCCGTTGACCACCGCCCGGGCCGAGACCGCCCTACGCCCCCGCCTACCCGCCCAACACGGCTTAGACGTCGAATGTGTGGCCGTGTGCGACGGCGTTCGCGCCCTAGTCCGCTCCCGCTTCTTGCGGAAAATCGGCACCCTGACTACACCTGAAATGAACGCCATCATGGCCGCTCGAGCACTCGTCGAAGCGTATTCACCTGGCATCACTTAACCAGCTATCTGCCATTTTCGTCGTCCGGAGACACCAAATTGGCAGATAACTCCGTTATCTCAGCCTCGCACTGGGCTTGGTGACGTCTAACCCGCCAACGTCGCTACGAGGATGGCCTTGATCGTGTGCATCCGGTTTTCCGCCTGGTCGAACACGATCGAGGCTGGGGATTCGAAGACCTCGTCGCTGACTTCGAGACCATCGTCGCCGTCGGCCAGTGTGACGTCACGCAGAATGTCGGCACCCATGGTCGTTCGTGAATCGTGGAAAGCCGGCAGGCAGTGCATGAATTTAACGTTCGGATTACCGGTCCTCTCCAGCATCGCCCGCGTCACCCGATACGGCATGAGCATAGGAATTCGCTCCAACCAGACATCTTTCGGCTCGCCCATCGACACCCAGACGTCGGTGTAAATGAAATCGACCCCAGCCACACCTTCGTCAATATCATCGGTCACCGTAATCCGGGCACCGGATTGAATGCCAATTCCCTGAGCCTGGTCGATTATGTGAGGCCAATTCTGCAAACTCGGCGGGGCCACGATCCGGACATCCATCCCCAACATGGCACCCGTAATCAATAAGGAATTACCGATGTTGTAACGCGAATCACCAACGTAGGCAAAAGAAATCTCTTCGACCGGTTTACCGGCGTGTTCGATCATCGTCATGACATCGCACAGTGACTGGGTCGGATGCCACTCGTTGGTCAACCCAGTCCACACTGGCACACCGGCCTGGCGCCCCAATTCTTCGACCACAGACTGGCCGAAACCGCGGTATTCAATACCGTCGAACATCCGGCCCAAAACCCGAGCGGTATCGGCAATCGATTCTTTATGTCCAATTTGCGAACCGGTCGGCTCCAGATACGTCACGTGCGCACCCTGGTCGTAAGCCGCGACTTCAAAAGCACACCGGGTCCGAGTCGAGGTTTTTTCAAAAATCAAAGCGATCTTTTTCCCGAGCAAACGCCGCGGTTCCTTACCGTTTTTATTATCGGCTTTGAGCTGGAACGACAGCGCTACCAGGCTCATCCATTCATCGCGCGTAAAATCTAATTCCTTGAGGAAATTCCGGCCGTGTAAACTCACAATGCCTCCACTATTCATCACGGTAAATCTCAGGCCCCCACCGCCGGCCGACTTTCACCGTCCTGACACCGCTTGCCACGCTGTCAGAGGACTTCGGAAAAATCACAGTCTACTGCGATCCGCGCCAGCAGTTTGGCCTGTGACCGTGCTACCGCCGCTTCAACGTCACGCCCCGCCTGGTCGAGCAACTGGGACTGTTGCCGCCGCTGGGCGATTTCGGCGGCCACGATCTGACCGGCCTCAGCCACGGACACGACCCGGCGCGCTACCTCGGCCTGGCCGAATTCGACCGCGTAGGCGATCGGTCCCTCCGTCACCGTGGCCGGCTCCTCGGCGGGTTGCGCGCCGGCGTTGTCCAGCGCCGACAACAGTGATCGCAGGGCAGCGATATCCGCTACTTTCCGGGCCTTGGCGGCTCGCGTCAGTTCAGCCCGTAACCGGCTTGTCAACACCAACACAGCGTCCGTCATAGCGGCAGCTTAGTGCCGACGTGCTGGTCAGCGACTGATGTCAGACCGGCCGTTTCAACCGGTCACGGGACCGCCGGGTCCGATAACGCACCGCCAACCAGACCAAGACGACCCCACAGATCGCCCCAATCGTGTCGACCATCCAGTCCTTCGGATCGGGCGACCGGCCGGGCACGAAGGACTGGTGGAACTCGTCGGTGACGCCGTAAAGCGACGCCAAAACGACTGCCCCAACCGCTCGCCAGACGGTCAAACGGGACGGCGGCCGCAGAGTCGTCAGGGAGCTGGGGTCGGCCAACTCGCCCGCCGCCGCCCCGGTCGTGGTCGTCAAATCCGGTTCCGAACGCCCGATCAAAACCCACCAACCACCGCCGGCGATCGCCAACAGACCACCCAAAATGGCGTATTCACAGAAGTGAGCGACGTAACTGAGGAAGCCGGGGGCCGACGGATAGGCCCGGGCCGGAATCGCCGACAAGGTAAAGATCACGACCGCCCAGACGCCGACAATGACCCAGCGGATAACTCGTAAGCGACGCAACACGGACCTCATCGTGCCAGAGCCACCGGCAGTTGTGACCGACCCCCACTGTCGACCGTAGCAAGCGGTGGTTTAGCGTGACCGTTATGACGAGTATTACCCCGATTCGCGAGCCGCGTCTGGATTGGCTGTTAACTCCCGCCAACTCGGCTGTGCTCATCATCGATTACCAACCGACCCAACTCCATTCGATCAATTCGATGAATACGTCCGATCTGGTTCACCACATCGTGACCGTCGCCAAAGCCGCCAAGGCCTACAACGTGCCGATCGTATTGTCGACGGTCAACGTTGCCACGACCCGGAACCAAGAGACGGTGCCGCCGCTGAAAGAGGTCCTCAACGATGTGCCGTCGTACGACCGGACCTCGATCAACGCCTGGGAGGACCAGGAATTCCTCGACGCCGTCAAAGCCACCAAGAGGCAGAAACTCATTATGTGCGGGCTGTGGACCGAAGCCTGCCTGACTTTCCCGACGATCGACGCCCTGCGCGAAGGTTTTGAGGTCTACCCAGTGGTCGACGCGGTCGCTGGCACGACCCCGCTGGCCCACGAAACCGCCTTGCGGCGGGTCGAACAGGCCGGTGCCCAGTTGATCACGATCGCCCAGATGGTCTGTGAGTGGCAGCGTGACTGGAACCGCGAAGAGACGGTCGACGCTTACCTCGACTTGATGTTCGAGGACCGGGACTTCTTCGGTATGTGAGTGGTTGCTCACTTACTCCAGACATCGGCGACCGGTCGTGCATCGTCGACACGAATGACAGGTTGCGGGTTGGGCGACATTCCGGGTCGACCAGGATGGGCTGAAAGCGGGAGTCCACCGCAGATATGTGGTGGTTAACCCGGGACTGTTGAACCGAGGGTCTGACGGATAGAGACTGCTCCTGACAGTGTCAGTCGCACACAGCGTTGACGGCGGTGGCTTCGATCACAGCTGAGCCGACGACTTCGTCACCGTCGTAAAAGACGGCTGTCTGCCCTGGGGCGACGCCGAAAGCCGGTGTGGCTAGGTTGATGACAACCTCGGCTGACTCGTACGGGGTCTTCCCAGACTCACCAAGACTGAGTGCCGGGGAATCATCGACCGTTGTCAAAACCCCGACGCGCGCACCGTCCGCCACCGGTTCAGACCACTCCAACGTGGCCGGCAACGGCTGGCCATGGGCTCGTAGCTGAACCTGTCCGGTGACGCGACCGGTTGGCGGCTGACCACTGGTCCACACGGGCTGCCTAGCCCGGATGCGATCGACCCGGAGTTCTTGGCGGGAGCCGACGACGACTGTGGCGGTGGCTGGTTCGAGCCCCACAACGTAGCGGGGCTGACCGTCGGCCGCGGGCTGTCCCAAGCGCAACCCGCGCCGCTGGCCGATCGTGAAACCGGTTGTGCCCCGGTGAGCGCCGACGATCTCACGTTCGCTGGTGACAATCGGCCCGGGCCGCTCGCCCAGCCGCGATCGCAGCCAACCGGCCGTGTCGCCGTCGGGGATAAAACAGACATCGGTTGAATCCGGCTTACTCGCGACCGGTAGACCACGTTCGGCGGCCTCTGCTCGGACCGCGCTCTTCGTCATCTCACCGAGCGGGAAGAAGGCTCGACGTAATAGCTCGGGCGGTAGTGATGCGACCACGTAGGACTGGTCTTTGGCGAAGTCAACGGCCCGTCGCAACGACACCGGCGTGGTGGCCAGTGACCCCGCCACAGTCGGCTCCGGCCGCATCAAACGAGCGTAATGACCGGTCACGACGCCATCGAAACCGGCCGCCAGCGCTCGTTCGATCACGGCTCCGAATTTGACCGTCCGGTTGCAACGCAGGCAGGGATTCGGCGTCCGCCCGGCGGCGTATTCGGCCGCAAAATAATCGACCACCTGGCGCTCGAAGTGGTCGGCTAAATCCCAGACCTCAAATGGCAGTCCCAGGTGGTCAGCGACCAGGCGGGCGTCGTCCCGGTCATCGGGTGGCCGGCCCGTGTCCGGCAAGCGAGAAAAGAAGTGAAAATAGACCGCCGTCACGGCGTGACCAGCCTCGACCATCCGGGCTGCCGCCACCGCTGAATCAACACCGCCTGAAACCGCGGCGATCAAGCGGGCCACTATTGCCGCCCGCCGTATATCCAGCCAACCGTCATCACGGCACGTCACCCTACTCAACCAACCAACCTCGTGCCGCTTGTCCTGACGGCTGACCTGGTGCGTGACTGACCGGTTGGACGGCATACCTACCGGCCACAAGACCTCACGCCAGTCGGTGAAGGATGGTCGGAAATGGATCGAAATGACCACTTGGCTGGGGAAACGTGACCCCAACCTGATCGTTCAAGGGGTCCGGAAACGTACCGAGGGCGATGGATCCGAGACGAGCAGTCTGCCAATCGCCGGCGAACGACCGTGACCACTGACCCCTTGTACGATGCCAGTCATGGCAACTACAGCTTTCACCGGAATCGCCGTTCAGACGGTCGGAAATCTGCCCACGGTCGGCCAACCGCTGCCGCCGTTCACGCTGACTGGCCTTGACCTGGCCGATGTCACCTCCGAGTCCTTGGCCGGTCAAACCATCGTGCTCAATGTCTTCCCCAGTATCGACACTGGTGTTTGCGCGATGAGCGTGCGCCGCTTCAACGAACTGGCGGCCGGCTTGCCCAACACCACGGTGGTCTGCGTCTCCCACGACCTGCCCTTCGCGCTCGGCCGCTTCTGTGGCGCCGAAGGCATCGACCGGGTGGTCGCGGCCTCAGCTTTCCGGTCGAGTTTCGGTCAGGATTACGGTCTGACAATGATCGATGGCCCGCTTAGGGGTCTGTTGGCCCGCAGCGTGGTCGTGGCCCGGCCCGATGGCCAGATCAGCTACGTCGAATTGGTGCCGGAAATCGGTCAGGAGCCGAATTACGACGCCGCTATTGCTGCGGCCCAAGCGTAAATCTGCTGAACACCGGCACTCGTCGCCGCAACGGGTGACCGGAGGTTGATGGTGGCGTGATACCGCCCAAGTCGGCTACTACAACACCAATTTCGTGTTCATTCGTCGTGTCAATGTGGCAACCCCAGTGGCGGCGGAGTCACTATCAGACCTAGTGATGACAGCGAGACCTGACTGGGAGCCCACCGCGTGTTGCGAGTACGACGATTGAGATGCGACAGCCCACTAGGATGCTGACGACCCGCACATCGTGGAAGGCTCGTAAGCATGTCTCATTTCGCCGCTGTTCCGTTGGCTCCGCGCGACCCGATTTTGGGTGTGACGGAGGCCTTCCAACAGGATCCGCGACCGTACAAGACCAACCTCGGCGTCGGCGTCTACCAAAACGAACAGGGTCAGATCCCGGTGCTCGACTGTGTCCGCCAGGTCGAGCGGGCGATTGGCCACGATCCACGACCGCACGGTTACCTGCCGATTGACGGTTTCCCGCTCTACATCGCCGCCGTCAAAGCCCTCGTTTTCGGCCCCGACGCGGGTTTGGTGGCCTCCGGCCGGGTGGCGACCTTGCAGGCTCTCGGCGGTACCGGCGGCCTGAGGCTAGGCGCCGGCGTTCTGGCCGGTTTCAACCCCCGGCCAGGCGTTTTGGTGTCGAACCCAAGTTGGGAGAACCACGAAGCCCTCTTCCGGCGGGCCGGTTTCCGGGTCGGTCACTACCGCTATTACGACCCCAACCGGCACGGTGTCGACGTCGATGGGCTGGTGGCCGATCTGGCCGCCGCCGCTCCCGGCACGATCGTCGTCCTCCACGCCTGCTGCCACAACCCGACCGGTTACGATCTGCGACCCGACGACTGGGCCCGCGTGGTGGCGGTCTGCGCCGACCGCCAGTTGATGCCGTTCCTCGATATGGCCTACCAGGGGTTCGACCGTGGCCTTAATGAAGATGCCCAAGCCATCGCCCAATTCGTGGCCGCCGACCTGACGTTCTTGGTCGCGACCAGTTTCTCCAAATCGCTGAGTTTGTACGGTGAGCGAGTCGGTTCGATCAACTTCGTCACGGGTTCGGCCGACGAAGCCGCCCGGGTCTTGTCCCAAGCCAAGGTGACGGCCCGGACGATCTACTCGAACCCGCCCAGCTTCGGCGCCAAGGTCGCGGCTCAGGTCCTGACCGATCCCGATTTGCGGGCCAGCTGGGAAACCGAATTGGGTCAGATGCGGGATCGCATCAAAGCCGTGAGGCGGGCCCTCCGCCGAGGTCTGGAAGACCGGGGGCTGAACGGCAATTTCTCCTACATCACGCAGCAGACCGGGATGTTCTCGTACTCCGGTCTAACCCCGGAACAGATGCACCGACTGCGTGATGACTACGCCGTTTATGGGCTCGATTCGGGTCGCTTGTGTATGGCCGCGATCAACCACGGCAATATCGATCACGTCATCGAAGCCATTGCCAACGTCTGGGAGTAGACCAACCCACCTCACGCCCGGTCCGGCCGGGGTGATCCCCACTCGCCGTGACTGTGCAGAAACCCACTCGCAGCACGTCTGGTCAGAAAACCACTCAACCCCCAACCGGGCTGACCCCGAACTCCAGCGCCACATCAGGCTGGGCCACGTGACACAGCGCCAAGGCTTGTTCGGGTTCATCGGTGATGATGGCGTCAACGCCAAGGTCGATCATGCGCTGAATATCGGCCGGCTGGTTGACCGTCCAGACGTTGACCTCCAATTGGGCGGCGTGGGCCGAGTCGACCAAGTCGGCGACGTAATCGACGTAGCGGAAATGCGGGTGTAAGGCGGTGGCCCACAGCTGGGCGCCATAAACCCAGGGCTCGTAAAGAATGTCGGTAAACAGCACACCGGTTCGGGCCATCGAACCGTGACGCCGTAATTGGGCTAGTGAGCAATGGTTAAAGCTCGACAGTGTGACGTAGGGTCCGAGTTCGAAATCATCGATCAACTGGGAAACTTGGTCGGCTAAGTGGTCGTAAAACACGACTGCGTCTTTGATCTCGACGTTGATTTCCAGTCCCGTCCCAGCCAGCAGAATGAAAACGTCGGCCAAGGTCGGAATCGTGGCGGTATCAGCGCCGGCGACCGGAGGCCCGGCCACCCGGAGCTGTTTCAACTCCGCCAGCGTGTGGTCCCTGACCAGCCCACGCCCGTCGGTCAGCCGCTCCAAGCGTTCGTCGTGAAAAACCACGAGCTGGCCGTCGGCGGTCAATTGAACATCCAACTCGACCCCATCGGCGCCCAGTTCAACCGCCGCTTGAAAAGCCGCCAAGGTGTTTTCAGGGGCTTGCCGACGGGCTCCTCGATGGGCCCAAATTTTCACCATCCGTCACTTTCCTCCATCACACACGGACTGTTCGCCTGAGGCTATCGTCTGCGGTTGAGCGGCTTTTCAGGGGCTGGGGTCCGTGGCGTCGAAAATGCTGGTCATTCATTTTTGACCCAGTCTTCATTCCCCTTCTGACACATTTTTTACGGTCGCACGTTAAACTGACTGAGCGCCAGGCTGATTGACGACCTCCCCCTGACACCCGGTCGGCGATTGGACGAGGCGTTTTCGTGGGCGATTATCGCCTCAGATAGTGAGAGAAAGGGCAGGCCAACCGCGACATCAGCCTCATCAGCGCAGTGATGTCCCGGTTTCAGGAGAGTCCATGCAGACGTTGACCGTCGATTTGACGCCGTCCCAAGCTGCGGCTTTGGTGCGCTGGCATCTCAGCTGTGGGGACGACCGTTTCTTCGAGGCCACCGACGACTTTGGCACGAACGACAACGCCACCGTTTACGACACCGGCTGCGACGCGCCCGTCATCCTGCTCCAAACAGCCCGGGTCTTGCCCCGGTCTGGTCTGTCCGGCTGTTCGATCCTGATCTCCAACCTGACCGGAGTCACGCGGGTGGCTTTTGCCACCGTTGACGACGGCTCCTGGCTGACCGCCCCGACCCGTGAACGGCTACGGCACAAACTTCTGACCGCTTTCGAGGCCCACCTCTTACCCGACCCGGTCGGACCTTCAACGGCCGACCTGATCGCCCAGGCCAAGGCTCTGACAACCCCGATCGCGGATCGTGACGCCACGGTGGCCGCTGACCTGGCCGAGGCCAACACCGAATTGACCGCCGCGACACTCGCCGCACCACTCGCCGCCGACCAGCTGGCGACCGCTGACGCTTCGCCGGAGACCGAGTTGGAACCGATCGCCGCGCCCTGGTGGCACAATTCCGGTCCCCAGCCCCATCCCAGCCCGCTGGAACCCGATGGTTTAAGCGATGCGGACTTCTTCGACCTGATGGCCGGCGTTTTCGATGTCACACTGGAACTGGCCGAATTGATGGCCAACGATGTCCGGACCGCCGACGACCGGCCCGACCCCTACGGTCCGGGCCCGATCACCGAAATCGAAGCCCTGACCGCCGACGAGGTCGACGCCCTCCGCCAAGCTTCCGGACCGGTCCGCTGACCGCAGCATTGTGATCGGCCCGGACGCGGACTGACAGATCAACCAATGGTGGACCGGTGCGCTGACCGCACGAACGTGATGATGCCTGGCCGCGGTCTGATCAATCGTGATCGTGGGACCGCTTCGTCACCGGCGTCCTGTGATGGCTAGGCCAAAGCCACGATCCGGGCGGCCGCCAAACCGGCCAGCACAAGGCCGTAACCACTGAGCGCCAGCCACTGATTCCGGGCCCGATGCTCTCGTGGCATCGACACCAGGATGAAGCTGATAGCCAGCCCGCCGACCAAGCCACCGAGGTGGCCCTGCCACGAAATGTGTTGCGACCACAGCAACGTGACGATGATGTTGAGGACCAGCCACATGAGGATTTGGCGGAAGTCACGGCCGAGTTTGCGTAAGACGATGATGAGCGCCGCGATTAGGCCGAACAAACAGGTCGAGGCACCAAGCGTGACCGAGTTCGGGTCGCTGAACCACAGAACCGTGACCGACCCAGTTAAACCCGACAGCAGGTAGAGGGCGAGGAAACGGGCCCGGCCGAGCACCTGTTCCAGGGTTGGCCCCAAGAACCACAGCGTCAGCAGGTTCATACCGATGTGCATCAGTTGAACGTGGGTAAACATCGTCGTCAACAGCTGCCAGACCGCCCCCGAGGCGACCCCCGGCGCGATCGCTACGTGGCCATCGACGAGGTAGAAGGAATCAACCGGGCTCAGCGCCAGCCGGTAAATCCAGGGCGAGTTAGTCCAGCCGGTGGCGATGATCAGACCGAATACGACCAGGTTGATCCCGATCAGAACGTACGTCGTCATCTTGGGATTAGCCACCAGTTGGCCGCCGAAGGGGCCGTCGTTCTGACGGCTGCGGCGAGTGTGCTGCTGGACACAGTGGGGACACTGGTAGCCGACCGCCGCCGGGACCATACATTCACCACAGATCGGCCGGCCACAACGACGGCAGGTAATCCGGGTAGTCCGGTCCGGGTGCCGGCTACATTGCTGTGCGTCAGGAACCTCAGTCACGCAGGCAAGGATACGTCGTCAGGGTTAACGAGCCACGTCTGGCGGATTCGCCGGATTCTGGTCGACGCCCCTCGACCCGAGTTGGGTTCCTTCGTGCCTGAAATTTTTTCTGGCGCAGCGGGCGGTGAGACCGAACGACCAGGGGTTAGTGCCCTGTCGCGTCTAAAGCTTTTCGCCGCCGATCCGGTTACGCAGTTCAGCCACAAAAGCCACCACATCAGGATCCGCCCGCAATTCGGACAGCGGCAGGTCACGGCGGCTGAAGTCGATCTCGTGGTCGTAAATCACCCGGCCCGGGCGGGGGCTGAGCAAGATCACCCGGGTCCCCAAGAGGGTGGCCTCTTCGACCGAGTGGGTCACAAAGATGACGGTTTTGGCTTCGCTTTTCCAGATCGTCCGCAGTTCTTCCTGCATCAACTCGCGGGTGAAAGTGTCGAGGGCCGAGAACGGTTCGTCGAGCAGCAGAAGATCGGGTTCAGCAGCCAGCGCCCGGGCGATTTGGGTCCGCTGCTGCATCCCGCCGGAGAGTTCGTAAACCTTGCTCTGGGCGAATTCGGTCAGGCCAACCCGGGTCAGTTCACGCTCGATCCGAGCGGCCCGTTCAGCCCGCGGCAGATGTTGTAGTTCGAGGCCAAGGGCGACATTGCCGGCCACCGTTCGCCACGGTAGGAGCGAGGTCGATTGCTGGAACACCATGCCCCGCCGGCGGCCTGGGCCGACGACTTCGGCGCCGCCCAATAAGACTCGCCCCCGGCTCGGTGGCCGCAGTCCGGCGATGATCTCCAGCAGCGTCGATTTGCCGCAACCGGAGTGGCCAACGATGACGACGAACTGGCCGGCCGCGATCGTCAAGTTGACCGGCGCCAAGGCCTCGACCGGCGGCGCTGAAACCGATTGATAGGTGTGGCCGACCCCGTCCAAGACGAGGTCGGCCGACCCATGAGTTTGAAGTTCAGTCACACCAACTCACTTTGTTCAAGGTCACCCCTAAACCTTCTCGGCCGCCGCGGCGGCGAAGGTCGGGTTGACCGCATCCTGGTAAACCTGCTGATCCGAGGTCGAAGTCAGCTGACCGAGATCGACGTTGAACTGGGCCGATTCGTACAAGTTCAGGCCCAGGTCACCACCGAGGTACTGCTGGCTGGCCTGAGTCGCCGCATCAAGGTAGATGTAGCCCTCGAGTTGTTCGGTCACCTGTTCGACCGTGATCGCGGCTTCGGCCGCAATCGACTCGATCGCCGCCGGGTCCCGGTCGATGATCCGCTGGGTGGCTTGGGCCTGCTGATCGACCCAGGTTTGAACCGCTTCGGGGTACTTATCGACGAAGGCGTCGCTGATCACGGCCAAGTCAAAGGTGGCTTTACCGATGTCGGCCATGTCACCGTTGGTCACCAACAGATGACCGCCGTCGGCCAAAATTTCCGACAGTGACGGGTTCCAGACCCAGGCGCCGTCGATCTGGCCGGCTTTCCAGGCCGCCAGGGCCGCCGGCGGGTCCGAATCGATGATGTTGACCTCGGTCGCCGGGATACCGGCGTTCTCGAGCGCCGCCAACATCGAGTAGTGGGCCGTCGAAGCTAGCGGCGTGGCGATGGTCTTACCGCGCAGATCCTCCAAGGACGTGATTTCCGGTTTGACGGCCAAACCCTCAGCTGAACCGAGGACATCGAAAATCCACGGCACCTGGTACTCGATGCCGTTGGACAGGCCACGCGAGGTCGGCGATGAGCCCAACATGGCGATGTCGAGGGAATTCGAGACGAAGGCCTGGTTCATGGTCGGGCCGGAGTCGAACAACAGCCACTCGATCTTGACCTGGTCGCCGAAGGCCTCTTCCAGCAGGCCCTGGTTTTTGATCACCAGGTCGGAGTTGAGAATGATCTGGTAGCCGATCCGGATCGTGGCCGGCAGGCTGCTCGACGAGTCGGTGGCATCCGGTTCGGAAGATCCACAAGCGGCTAGGGGGAGCGTCAGGCCGAGGGCGACGGCCGCGACGGCGGCCCGACGCCACCAACGACGCTTTGCTGTGTCAGACATAATTTTCAATTTCTTTCTCATCGTGATGGGTTAACGTGATGGGGAGAAAAGTCACTCTGCCGGTGGCGCCAACACCACCGTGGCTGGGTTGCCCGCAAGCTTAGATCGCGTGTCATCAGGCCCGGCCTTTCCAGGGGGCCAGACGGCGCTCCAAGAGCCGGAGCAGAGCATCGGATAAAACCGCCGTCACACCGATGACGATAATCGCCAAGATCGCGATGTCGGCCCGCAGCTCCTTCTGGGACGCCCAGGCCAGGCCGCCCAGACCCGGTAAACCGTTGCTGGTTTCGGCGGCCACAATCGTGGTCCAGGCAAAACCGGTCGCCACCCGGACACCGGTGATGATGTCGGCGGCCACCGAGGGCAGGATGACGGTCCGCACCATGTCGAACCGGTTGGCGCCGAGGACGAGGGCGGCGTTGACCCGCTCGTTCCGGACTCCGGCCACCCCGGCGGCGGTGGCAATCGTGATCGGGGCGAAACTGGCCAAGGCCAAGAGCCAGACCTTCGAGGCGTCACCGATCCCAAACCACAAGATCAGCAGCGGGAAATAGCCGAGCGGCGGCAGCGCCCGGAGAAATTCCACGACCGGTCCGAGAATTCGATCCGCCACGCGGGACAGACCCAAGCCCAAGCCGAGCGGGATACCGAGGATGATTCCCCAGGCCAAACCGATCAGAACTCGTCGCAGGCTGGCCCAAAAATGGACCCAGAGATACGAACCGAGGATGCCGGGCTGACCATTGTGAGTCGTGACCGATTGTTTGAAGGCCGCCACCACCTGTTCCGGTGAGGGCAGCAACATGGTCGAGAACCGGCCGCTGGCGCTCAGTAACCACCACAGGCCAATCGCCAACACCGCCGCCAAGAGGCCGCCATACCAGCGCCGATTACCGGCACGGTTTTCGGCTTGGTCGATCCGACGGCTGATCCAACCCACCCGGCGACCTTCGATCGCCGTGGTCAGATTGCGGGATGAAGGCACAATTTTCCAGTCCTCAAGACAACACAACGCTGGCTCTGGAACCAACAAGCATCCGGTCCATCACCAGTTCGTTAGAGATGAGACCACGCCGAATCATACGTGGCCAAGTCAAACCAAGTCAGTCTTGATGACCTTCTTGATAAAAGGTTGACTAGGTCGACCTTAGCCGAAACCGGCCTGGCCACGACATCACCAACGGTCACTTCGAGAGTCGCCGAGCAGTGTTGTCAGTTGTCATCTCGGACAAGTTGGTTAAAACGCGCCAGCTTGGGCGAAGCCGGCCAACGAGGCAGCCGTGACCGTTCCCAGCGACAGCCAGGGCCCGAAGGCGAACTGCCAGCGCCGGGTCGCAATGGCCCAGATGATGGCGCAGAAACAGGCCACCAGCAGCCCCCAGAAGATTGGTTCCCACCCCAACAGGCCGAGGTTCCAACCACAGATGGTGACGTATTTGACGTCACCGAAGCCCAGACCACCCCGTGACATCAGGTGCAGCAACCAGAACAGCCCACCGGCGCCGAGAGCGCCGACCAGAGCTGGTAACCAAGTCGCGTAACCCATCAGAATGAGGACCAGCCCGACCACCAGCGAGTGCAGGGCAACCCAGCCCAAGACCTTGTCCGGCAGGCGTTTAACATCCAAATCGACCGCTGTCAGCCACATCCCGGCGGTCGCGAACGGCAACCAGAGAAACAACCACGGCCAGCCGGTATGGCCATAGGCCACGGCCAAAGCGAACCAGGCCAGGCCAAGAATCGGCGGCAACCACCAACGAGGTCCCGGGTGCGGCAAATCACGTTCGTCATCGCGCGGACCGATGATGCGGTACTGCAACCGTGACAGGGAAGCCCGCAGTGTTAATCCGATGACCCCTCCGGCCACTCCCAGGCTGAAGATAGCCAGGATAATCAGGCCAGGGTGATAACTCGTCATGGAATGACAACTACTTTCACGGGACGAAACGTGGTTATGAGGGCGTTTTGTTTCTAGGGAGCTTAGTGCCTGATCACCGCCCAACTCAAAACCCGTTCAGCCCGGCAAACTTTTAAGAACTGGGCAAAAAATGGTCAGAAAGAGTGTTTCACGAGCGACGATAAACCGCTGGGCTCAACACCCCTAAACCGTTGAGGTTCCGATAACGGCCAGCATAGTCAAGGCCGTATCCGACGACGAACTCGTCCTCGATATCAAAGCCGACGTATTTGACGGCCACCTGGCCCTGGCGAGCGGCCGGCTTGCGGAACACGGTCAGGACCTCCAAGCTGGCCGGCCCTCGGTGGCGCAGGTTCTGGACCAGATACGACAGCGTCAGCCCGGTGTCGATGATGTCTTCGACGATCAGCACGTGGCGGCCGGTCAGATCGACGTTGAGGTCTTTGAGGATGCGCAGCACGCCGGAACTGGTAGTGCCATCGCCATAGGACGAGAACGCCACCCACTGCATTTCGCAGTCGATCGTCATCGCCCGCGTCAAGTCCGCTACCGCCATGACGGCGCCGTTGAGGACCCCGACGATCAATAAGTCCTGACCGTCATAGTCCCGGTCGATCTCAGCGGCCAGTTCACGCACCCGCCGCTCGATCTGGGTCGGCTGATACAGGATGGTGGTTAAGTCGTCCCGGACATCCTCAATTTCCACGGCCCCCACTTTAAAGGACCGATCAGTGCTCTGTCGTGCCTCAATGGCGGGTGCTGCGTGGTGGCCGATTCGATGGCCCGCAAGGCCAAGCCGAAGGAATCGCTCGTGGGCTAGTGATGATGCCGCCAACGCCGCTGAAAACCCGCGTGAAGGCTGCGACTACGGCGTTTCACGACCCGACCGGGCACCAATAATGGTCGTGCGACTTCAGTGACTGTGAAAAAGTAAGTGTCCCGCCTGACGGGCCACGCGCCCCCCGGGGACATCGACACCAACTTGACCGTGCCAGTGGTTGACCAAGGCCATGATCGCCTGGACGTGGCCCCAGCCAACATCATCGACACCTCGGCCACGCAACCAAGCCAGAACCACGCGACCGGCCAGCGCCGGTGGCAGTTCCGCCAGCTCGGTCACCGCTAAACCTGATGCCTGGGTCACCGCCAAGCCGGCTTGGGCGGCTTGCTGGTCCAACCAATCGGCGTCCTGGCGAGCCAAGTCGGCCGTCCGAGCCAAGGCCTGAGCTAAGCCTGGACCGAGCAATCGGTCCAAGTCAGCCAGGGCTTGGCGAACCTGAACCCGGCGGTAGTGGGGGTCGTCGTTCATCGGATCCTGCCACGGCTCCAGGCCCCAGTCCTGGCAGGCTTGTTCGGTTTGCGTCCGGCGAAGTGTCAAACCGGGCCGCACCACGCGGCCGCTCAACCACGGCATCCCGGCCAACGACCGCGTCCCCGACCCGCGGGCCAACCCCAGCAAGACGGTTTCGGCTTGGTCGTCCAGCGTGTGGCCGACCGCGACCAGAGTTGTGGCGTCGGCCAGCAGGGCTTGGTAGCGCTGGTGCCGGGCGTCGGCTTCCAGACCGGCACCAGTTGGCTCGACCTCGACCCGGCTGACGACGGCCGGGAGCCCGAGTGACTCGGCTTGGGCGGCGGCCCGCGCGGCCACGGTGGCGGAATCGGTTTGGAGCCCGTGATCAATCACGTGGGCGGTCACCGGCAACCCGGCCAGGGGACCGCCGGTTCGCCGCCGCGCCCAAGCCACGGCCGCGGTCAGCGCTAGGGAATCGGCGCCACCGGACAAGCCCACGGTCACGGTCGTCAGCCGGGTGGCCGCCAACGCCGCCGGCAACGCCCGTTCGACCGCCTGAACGATGGCGAGACAAGACGGGCTGAGCGCTCGTTTAGCCATCAGCGGGCAACCTTTGGGTCACAGGCTGGCCAGGGCGGCCGTCGCCCGGTCGAGCCAGTCGCGGGCTCCGGCGTCCGTGCCATCGTGACTGGTCACGGAGAAGGCCAGGAAGGCCCCCGATCGGGTTTGGACAAAACCACCGAGCGTATGCACGCTGGTCAGCGTGCCGGTTTTGGCCCGGACCACGCCCCGGGCCGCCACTTCGCTGGGTTCGTCATAGCGCCACGACAGTCCCAAGGTGCCGACCCCGCCGGCCACTGGCAGCCCCGTGACCAGCGCCCGGTAGGCCGGATCGCGGAAACCCAAGCCGATCGCCCGGGCGATAACGGCCGGTGTCACCTGGTTGTCATAGGACAGTCCCGATCCGTCCCGGATGACCATGCCCTCGGTCCAGAGGCCAAGTTCGGTGGCCACGGTTTGGATCGACTGTTGCGCGGCCACGATCGAACCGTCACCGCCCTGAGCCCGGCCGACGTGCCGGAACAAGACCTCGGCGACATCGTTATCCGAAGCCAACAGGCATTCTTCGATAATCGTGCGGAGCGGCGGCGAGTTGACCTCCGCTACCACGGCGGCATCGGCGGCGGCCGGGGTGGCGTTGACCGAATTGACCGTCAGACCCCGCTGGCGCAAGAGATCGGCGAACTCGGCGGCGGCATCGGCGGCCGGCGTGGTCGAGCGGCCGCCATTAGTCAGGCCCTTGTCCATCCACAGAGCACTGGTCGGACTGGTCCAGGCGTCGTCACCGTCTTCCCAAGCTTCATTCCACGTCGGTCCGGCGAACAAGGTGTCGTCGTAGCCCAAGGCCACACTCGTCGTACCGGCTGCGGCTAGAGCGGCGGCCGTCCGATCGGCCAAATCAACCAAGGAAGCCCGGGCCGGATAGCCGCTGGCCGGTTGTTCGGTCAGGTCGGGGTCCCCCCCGCCGACCAAGATGATGCCGTCGGCCGACGACACGACGCGAGTGGCAAAGCGGTGTTCGGCGCCGTAAATCTGAAGCGCGGCGGCCGACGTGATGAGTTTGAGGGTCGACGCCGGCACCATCAGGCCATCGCCGTCCTGGCTAGTCAGACGTTGGTCGTCCCAGGGGTTGACGACCGCCCAGGCGACCGTGCCGGCGCCTTCGGTCGAGATCGCCGCCAGGGCCGCGGTCAGATCGGCTTCGGCTGGTACGGGTCCGGGTGCGGCCACCGGCCAGACCAGGGTCGGGGGAGCGGGGGTCGGCGTCATCGCCGGGGTGGCGTAACGAGTCGCCTCAATCGACGGTTGACCGCCGGCGACCGTCCCCACCGTCAATGCCCACAATGTCAAGCTCAGTCCCGCCAGAACGACAATTCCTGGGACGATGACCCGGCTGGTTAAACGTTGGGCTCTAGAGTGTGTCAATTCTCACCTCCGAGCCCTATTGTGGACCCAAGCACAGTCCGCTTGTACTGTCTTCGCCGGTGCGGGCGTGTTTTGGCCCAAGGAATCGGTTCCCATTCCTGGGGACCTTCAAGGAAGAAAGAGGCTGGTGATGGCTCCCGGAGTCGCCTTAAAGTTCGACGCTGCCCGACCCTCTGGTTTGGTTTTTGATGTCACGATCGAGATCCCCCGGGGTTCGAAGAATAAGTACGAACTCGATCACAAGACCGGCCGGATCCGGCTCGACCGGACCTTGTTCACCTCTACTCAATACCCAGCTGACTACGGCTTTATTGAGGGTACGTTAGGCCAAGACAACGACCCGCTGGACGCCTTGGTGCTGGTGCCGGAGGCGACTTTCCCCGGGGCTCTGATCGAGTGCCGGGCGATCGGTATGTTCCAGATGACCGATGAGAGCGGTGGTGACGACAAGGTCATTTGCGTGCCGACGAACGACTACCGCCAGGATCACCTGCAGGACATCCACGATCTGCCCGACCACCAGTTGCTGGAAATCCAGCACTTCTTCACGGTCTACAAGGACCTGGAGCCCGGCAAGTCGGTCGAAGGCGCGTCCTGGACCGGCCGCGTGGCCGCCGAACAGGAAATCCTGGCCAGCTACGAACGGGCCAAGGGCACGCATTACGAAGCCCACCACGTCAACCTTGCCTGATCTGTTCGATCCTTCGTTCGCTTCGTGACGTCGTTACCTCTGTCGTCGAATCCGACGTCGCTGGTGGTCTTGTTGGCCCCCTCGGCCAATCAGGTCTACGCCCACGATGCCCCGCGCCTAGCGGCGGCCGAGTTGGCGATCGTGCTTGGATTGCCCGTTAGCCCTGTCACCTTGGCTGGCGTTGACTACCTGGAACTGGCTGTCGCCAAACCAGTTGTTGGCTCGGACGGCTCAGCGCAGTTGGCTGAATTGCTGGACAAAGTGGCACGGTCGTCGGCGACCTTGGCGGTTTTTCAACGCCACCTCGGTCCCGATTCAACCGTCTGGTTGCAGCCGCTGGCCTTGCCGCCGCTGTCAGTCGACGACGACCTGGTGACGATCCCGAAATATCCCGGTAAGACCAACCCCCAATTCACGAGGCTGTTGCTCAACGTCACGCTGTCGCAGGTCGACCGGTCGCTGACCAGCAAGCCGCTGACCGTGCTCGATCCGATGTGCGGCCGGGGGACGACCCTGACGCCCGCCTGGTTACTCGGTCACGATGCCGCCGGCGTCGAGATCGAGACGGCGGCCGTCGAAGCCATGGCGGCTTTTCTCAAGACCTACCTGCGGCGCAAGCGCTATAAACACCAAGCCACCGTGGCTCCCGTGCGACGTGAAGGCAAGGTCCTCGGCAAGCGCCTTGATGTCACTGCCAGTTTGCCGGCTCCGCGCCCCAGGGAGGACGGCGTTCTCCGTAGTCAAGAGAGTCTTGGCGTCATGGATAGCTTGCCGGCTTCTGACGCCAGGGGAGACAGCGATCCCCGTAGTCAAGAAGGCCTTGACTTCACGACCGCCTGGCCGACTCCCAGCCCGGCCGTTGGATCGGTGGCCCAGCGCAGTCTGACCGTCTTCACGGGCGACACCCGCCAGTCGGCCGCCCTATTTGGTAAGAAGCGCTTCCCAGCCATCGTCGTCGATGCGCCCTACGGCGTCGTCCACGGCTCCCGTTCCGATGTTCGTGACGACCGCCGGAGGGATCGTTCAGCCGCTGCCTTGCTTCGTCAGGCCATTCCCGTCTGGGCTAGCCAACTAGCGGTCGGCGGGGCCTTGGGGTTGTCCTGGAATAGTCTCGGTTGGCCGCGCGAGGAGGTCCTCGACTGTCTGGCCGCGGCCGGTCTGGAGCCACGTGATGGTGGCCCTTGGTCCGACTTGGCCCACCGGGTTGACTCGTCGATTCGGCGAGATGTCGTTGTGGCGGTCAAGGCTGTCTGATCCGCACTGCCCACCTTCAACCGCACCAAAGTTTTCGGTTGTTGTTCCCGTTCGGCACCGGGAGCAGCAGGCTGAACCTTGAGGTGCGATAACCAGAAAGTGCGACCAAACCGGTGATTTCCCGACCATGACTTTGACCATCGAGGTAGCGGAGCTGCTCATTCGGTCCACCGTTTCATGGTTCCCACCTGGCACACAGTTCAGTTCGCAACCGCTAACGTTCGTCGCATGAATCCTGTCCGGACCGTGTACCTGATGCGTCACGCTCACGCCAGCGCCAGTCATCTGCTCAGTGACCGGAACCGGCCGCTCGATCAGCTCGGCCACGACCAAGCCGCTCGGATCGGTGCCCAACTGACCGGGGCTGGTATTGAATGGGTGCTCGTCTCGTCGGCTGCCCGGACCCGGCAAACCGTGGCTGACTTGCGGTTGGGTGTTGAAGTCGAACCGCTCGACGCTCTCTACGATGGCGGCACGGGGACTTACCTGGACTATCTCCACGAAGTCGACGAGGCCCTGGGCACGGTCCTCTTAGTCGGTCACAACCCCAGCATCGCCGGCTTGGTCTACCGCCTAGCCGACCCGGCGACCTCGGATCCGACGGCCTTAGCCCTCGTCACCAGCCAGTTTCCGACCGCCACCTGTTGCCAGTTGGATTTCACGGGCAGTTGGGACAGCCTGCGCCAAGCCCGGCTGGTCCGGACTCTGCGACCGTCCTACCCATCGTCGTAGTCCGAGAGAATTCCTCCACTCGAACGTTGCCGCGCACCAGAAAACCACCGCTTCCCACCTCACACCTCCACACCACGGACCTCACCTAGCGCGCCTAGTGCCTTGTCGCGTCCCGATTGCTCCTTCGAATGGCGACGACAACGCCGCTCGGACCCCACCGGGTGCCCGAGCACGTAGTTAATACGTAATTTTCCCTTCGAGACAATTCTTTGACGCGACAGACCGCGAAACACTACGCAGTCTCTCCTAAGTTCCGTCCAGAAATTCGACCAGAACCGCTTCTTAACGTGACGCCTGCGGCGACCGACTCCTCACGGTCGACTAGGACGGAGAGCGCACCATGACACCAACCCTCGTGTGGAACCCCGAGGCCACGCATCAGATTCGCCAGTCTCACGGGGCGGTCTATTTGCCCAACCGATCGGTGAGACGAGAATGTGTTGACGTCTTGACTCCGACACACCTGCCGTCTGACCGTTCTTTGAGGCCGGAAGCGGTCAACCTCTTTACTCAGGCGCCCCTGCCGTCCGACCGTTCGTTGAGACCGGAAACGGGATCATCGCCAACTCAGTCATCACCCTCAGCCGCCCGATCCTTGCCGCACGACGGTTTATCGAGCCCGGAAACTGGGGCACCGCTGGCCCCGTCCTCCGGTCCGACGCTCTTGCTGTTGGGACCGGTTCAGTTGCACGGCGCTCAAGGCCAGCCGCCCAACCGGGCGACGTCGGCTTGTCTGGAATATCTCGCTTGGTTGCTCGGCCATCCGGGCGCGTCAGCCCGGGCCATGACGCGCGATCTGGTTGTCGCTGACAGTACGCGCCGCGGCAATTTGTGCCGGTTGCGGTCCTGGCTTGGGCGAACCGACGAGGGTGAGCTATACCTGCCGGAGGCTTACGGCGGCCGCCTGCAGCTGCATCCGGCAGTGGGATCTGATTGGCGCTACTTCCGCTGGTTGACGGCCCGCGGGTTGGCTGTAACGCCGACTGAGGATTTAATCACGGCCCTTCGCCTGGTCCGAGGTGAACCTCTGACCGATCAGCGGCTGGGCGGCCAATCGTGGCCGTGGGCTGATGCTTGGCGCGTCGTCATGTGCGACGCAATCCGCCAAGTGGGCGCCACTGTGGCCGAGCGGGCGCTCACCGCCGGCCACCTCGACCAAGCCCGCTGGGCCGTGAATCAAGCCTTGTCAGCCGTTGGTCACGACGAAACCTTGCTCCGCCTACGACTCGAAACCGAGCAGCGGTCAGGTCACACCAGTGAAGTCGATCGCTTGATCGCCCGCCTCCATCGCCTAACCATTGAGATCGGAGCCGACTTACAACCCCGAACCCTCGATCTCCTACGTGAGATCGCCCACCGCCGATTACGCGGCACGCCCTGGTTATGCCGAGTTTCGGAAGTGACGAGTTAAGGCGCTAGCGCTGAGCCGCCAGGTCAACTAACTGCACGAGGACGTCGGCCAAACTCTCACCGGCGGCTTCGATCGCCAACGGCACGGTTGAGGTTTCGGTCATCCCCGGCGACACATTCCCTTCGAGGAACACGGGCACGCCTTGGTCGTTCACGATCAGGTCGACGCGACCGTAATCCCGCTGGTCAAGGGCTTGCCAGACCCGCAACGCAGTGTCTTGGCAACGCTCGATGACGGCGCTGTCGAGGGCCGCTGGACAGATGAACTGGGTCGCCCCCGGTGTGTAACGGGCTTCGTAATCGTAGGCACCGGAATCGGGGCGGATTTCGACCGGCGCGTAGACCTTCGGGCCAGCACCGGTGTCGGTGATCGTGACCGTGACCTCGGTCCCGGTGATGAACTCTTCGACCACGGCGACGTGGCTGAGGTTGAAGGCCTTGACCATGGCTTGAGGTAATTCGGCCGCCGTCTCGACCCGGGTGGTCCCGAGGGCCGAACCGGACTTGGCCGGCTTGACGAACAGGGGCAAGCCCAGCTGGTTGACGATGTGTTCGACGATGGCTGCCGCGCCCAACTCCCGGAACATATCGTGCGGCAACACCACTCGGCGCGGCACCTCCACCCCGGACCTGGCCACCACCGGCGTCGCCAACGCCTTGTCGTAGGTCAGGCGGCAAGACGGCGCGGTCGAACCGACGTAAGGCACACCGATCAAGTCGAAAACTTCGCGCAGAGCGCCATCTTCACCTGTCCCGCCGTGCAGCACGGACAACACGACCGGCTGGTTGAGGGCGGTCAAATCGCCGATCAACCCGGCGCCGACATCAGCTTCGATAACCTGACGGCCACGTTCGCGCAGAGCCGCCGTGACGCGGCGGCCGGAAGCCAACGACACCTCCCGTTCGTGGCTGAGACCGCCAGCCAGAACAACAATCGGGCGGCTTGTTTGGGTCATAGCGACTCCTTGGGTAGAGCGTGGGTGAGACCGAAGGTTTGGGCCAAGTCGAGCGCTTCGGTGATCACTTCGCCGAGGCGCCGGGTGCCTTCGAGGATGTCTTCGGGCGACGGGAAACAGAAGCTCAGACGCATATTGCGGGCCCCCAAACCGTCGGCGTAAAACCCGGTGCCGGGCACGAAAGCGACCCGGTGGGTCAGCGCCTGTGGCAACATCGCTTGCGAGTCCAAACCTTCGGGCAGCGTCAACCAAACAAAGAAGCCACCACCTGGTTTGGTCCAGGTTAGGCCGGGCGGCATGTGTTCTGCCAAACCTGCCAGCAAAGCCTGTCGGCGGGCCCGGTAGAGCTGTCGGAAAGTCTTGATTTGGCCTTGCCAATCCCAATTAGCGAGGTATTCCGAGACGACGAACTGGGAGAACACGGGCGGGCACAGGGTGGCCGCCTCTTGGGCCAAGATCAGTTTCTCTTTAACCGCCAGCGGCGCCAGCGCCCAACCGACCCGCAAGCCCGGCGAGAAGGTCTTCGAGAAACTTCCCAGGTAGATCACGCGCTCCGATTCAAAAGATCGCAACGCCGGCAGTGGGTCGTGGTCGAGGCTCAGTAGGCCGTACGGGTTGTCCTCGATGAACAACAGGTCGACTTCTTTGGCCACGGCCAACAGTTCGTGGCGCCGGGAGACGGACTGAGTGGCGCCGGTCGGGTTGGAGAAGTTCGGGATCGTGTAGCAAAACTTGACCCGTCGGCCGGCCGCCCGACACGACAAGGCGGCCTGACGCAAGGCGTCCGGGATCAAGCCATATTCGTCGATCGCGACGTGGACGACATCGGCCTGGTAAGCCTGGAAGGTGTTGAGCGCGCCGACGTAGCTGGGGCCTTCGGCCAAGATCACGTCACCGGGTTCGATGAAGGTCCGGGTGATGAGGTCGAGCGCCTGTTGTGAGCCACAGGACAGGACCACGTCGTCCGGGTTGCCGTCGATCTGTTCGAGCGCCATGACCTGGCAGATTTGTTCACGCAACCGCTCCTCGCCCTGGGCGCCGCTGTATTGCAACACCTGGGGGCCGTGTTGCCGGACCATCTCGGCGATCATGTCGGCCAGCGGGTCGAGCGGCAAGGAGGCGATATTCGGCATCCCACCCGCCAGCGAGACCACCTCGGGCCGGTTGGCGACAGCAAAGAGCGACCGTACGGCTGAGGCTTTCAGTCCTTTCGTACGCTCGGCGTAGAGGTCGTGGTAACGATCGAGACGGGTTTCACGCCGCGGTTGGGGCAGGCTCACTCGCCCTATTCTGCCCCACCTTGGCCCATTCGGAGGTTTTGACCACGATGGTGACGTCAATCGGCAGCCTGGCCAAAAGCCCCAACAGGCGAGGCCAAAACGGCAAATATCACTACCGGTCTGTCCCGTCCGATGCCATGACGGGATCTGGTTTGACCGGCAGTGTCTGGTCGCAGGTCACGACGGTGTCAGACCCTTCCCCAGCCACCGTGCCATGATGGTTCTATGGCACTGACAACGCCGGTCTCTCGTATTGTGACGGCAACCTGGCTGGCCAGCGCGGACTTGGATTGGCCGGCCCCGGTTGACTCGGAGGCGCTGCTCGATGCCGCCCAGGCGGCTGAGAACCGCTGGGGTCTGGCTGGGGTGTCGTTGCGCTGGCCGGACGAGTGGCTGACCGCCGTGGTCGTGCCAACACCTCAGATACCGGCCGGCCATCCGCTGCTGACACCGGCGCCTGACCGCTGGGCGGCGGGATTGATCGCCGTCTGTTCGCGTTCCGGCCACCCCAGTCACGCCGCCGGCCGTTGGCTGGTCCAAGCCTTGGGCGAACGATTGGCCGACCGTTGCCCGGTCGTTGAGGCCCACGGTGCCAGCCGCCTCGGCCGCACGATCTACACCCCGGCGGCCAGTTGGCTGACCGCGATCGGTTTCCGGCCGCTGATCCAGCCGCCCCATCGTTATCGCTTGTCGTTCCGCCGCGCTATCCGCCAGCCCAGTCTGTTGCCAAGGCTGCGGCCCCGGTTGTCGTGGCCGCCCGAGACGGCTTCGGCCACGCGCGGTTCATCACTGGGGTGAGTCGCTCCGACGCAGTCGCGAACCAGCCTTTTTCAACGGGTCCAAGATGGTCGCCGTCATCGACCGGGTGACCGGGTCGGCGACCGGCTCGGCGACCGCTTGATCCGCTTCGGCCAGGCTCCCCGGATACACCTGTTCCCGCATCAGGTCACGGATTTCCGTCAGCAAAGCGACGTCTGCCTCCGGTTCCGGGGCCGGCTGATTGGCCAACCGCCGGGCATTCAGCCGATTGAACGGCAAAACGATCAGGAAGTAGAGCGCGGCCGCCGTCAACAGGAAATTCACGATCGCCGTGATGACGACACCGACCCGGATTTGTGACCCATTGAGCGTGAATGCCAGCACCGAATCAAAGTTCGGCTGACCGAACAAGGCGGCGATGATCGGGTTGATGATGCCGTTGACCAGCGCCGTCACGATGGCGTTGAACAACCCACCGATGATGACGCCGACAGCCAACTCGATGACATTGCCGCGCGTAATGAACTCTTTGAAGCCTTTGAACATGTTTCCTTCCCCGTCCATGGTCATCATGGCTAGTCTGCCGCACTGTGTGGGTCTGGCGGTTGGCCGCCTGACGACGAGTCATTGGCCTTGGTGTGTCATCAGAATGCGGCTTGATCGATGTTATCGGCTGAGGTTCTAGCGCTGAGTGTTGGTGTCTGGATTGTTCTGTACGCTCGTAGCGGCAAAGCAAGAATCTACTATGACCAGGTATTTTATAGTTATTTTGGGTCTTTTGGGCTACCGATAATATAGTAATAAGAATCTTTATCGACAAGACGCTAAAGCTATCTAGCTACTTTAGCCGGCTGAAGTCGACCCTGACCGGATGGGCTTTACGAGAGGTCGGTCATCTCTTGTAAAGCCACGAGAATTCGGTCGAGATCTTCCTCACCGGCAAATTCGATCGTGATCTTGCCCTTGTGACGTCCAATATCGACCTTGACCCGAGTATCGAGGCAGTCGGATAACAACTCGGACAATTCCATGGAGCGAGGGTTGGCTGGGCGGACTCGGGGTGACCGCCGCCGCTCCGGAGTCGTCTCGCCAAGGGCCACCAGTTCTTCCGTGCTGCGGACGGACA
>JAISGZ010000034.1 GCA_031262845.1 Propionibacteriaceae bacterium
TCGTCATGCCGCGTCCTCAGCTTTTTGCGCTTGCCACGCAGGAGCGCCATCCGGCTGCTGATACCACAGCGCCTCAGGATTCGGAGACACCAACAAATTAATTTCAGGCTGCACTTCGCGCATTGAGTTAGCTACCACGAACGGCGGGGCAGCAACTGTCACATCGCTCGGAGTAGTCGACTCAGCGGAACGAATCAATGGTGCCTGTTTAGTGCTGTCGTTGAACCGCTCGTAAACCAATTGCAGTCGCTGTCGCGAAACAGTACGGTTCCGTTCTTCCCACTGACCAAGCGCCGCCAGTAGCCTTTGCCGGGTCCAATATTCCACATCCTCAGCACCGTCGCTGGCGCTGGCGGCAGATATTCGTCTCAGTAGTTTCTCAATTAGGGAAACCACGAACTCGCGTTGATTTTCGATCTGCCAGGCATTGTTTTCTTCAGATAATCCGTCGACACGTGAAGCTTGGGCGACCCGAGCGGCGCTGACCAACAGCCCGGCCAAACCCCGGTCCAGCGAGGTAACGCTAAACGGTGTCACGGACAACGGCTCCACTTGTTTGTAGAACGTTTCGTGGTAATACCTGAATTGCTCGTAATGTGCCAGGTCACGAGGACGGGCCCAGTTACCCAACGTCACAACCAACCCTGGCCGTGAAGGGTCACGGCCAACCCGTGAGGAAGCCTGGATGTATTCACTGGTCATCTTCGGTTGACCGACCACCATCATTAATCCCAGCCGGGTAACGTCAACGCCAACTTGAAGCATCGACGTTGCCAGCACCACATCGAACGGCCTGACTTTTCGCTCGGGATACTTCGCGCCGATCTGACTTCGCTTGGCCCTTTCCTGGTTGGAGTCAATAGAACCGCTAAACGACGCCGCCATTTCGTCCAGTGTTTGCGTAATATCGCTTGACGAGATACGACTGGTCAATTCACCCAAATTGATAGCCCCGAAGTCCGTTCCATAACGGACCGGCAGCTTGGAACTGGGTCTGCTTTTGGAGAGTCCGTTCTGAATATCATCCTGAACGTAACGGGCCATGCCAGCCAGTTCACGCGTCGCCGAAAAGTACGACACCAAGGTCATATACGGATCAGCTTCAGTTGCATCGTGGGACGAGTCTCGTTGATACGACTCGTCGAGCAAAAGTTGCGCAGCCGACAGAACGGTTTGCGCGACTTGAATTTCCGCCGTTGTCAGACGAACTCCAGTGGTACTCAGCCCAATGTAGCGACGTCCAGGGTTTTCTTTTGACACCGTTATTTCTTTCGAAAAGAAGGTGTCAGAAACGTCCAGAACTTGGGGCGGGAAGACAGCGATATCGCGCCCGTACAGCGCCCTGACTTGATCGGCAGCTCGGCGAACGGTGGCTGATGAAGCAACGATGAGCGGTTTGACCGCAAGCGGTTCGCTATCGGGTGTTTGTGGTTGAAGCTGCCAGCGGCATAATTCGTCAATCGCAACTTCAAATAGCCCAACCGTGGTGCCGAGAGCACCCGTGATCAAGTGGAGTTCGTCCTGAATGATCAGATCTGGTGGGCGTAGCCTGGTCGTCAGTCGAGTAGTTACCGCTGGCCATTTTCCGTTTTGTTTGTGGCTGAGGTTGTCGTTGTAATCAGGATGCGTATAGCCATGTCGTGGGCAGAACTGCGACACATAGCCAAACAAGGCCGCTGCTTCACCCTCTCGAGCCAGACGGGCAAATTTGTCAACCGTAGCGATGACGAACGAAGGCACGAGGCGATAGATCTCTTCATCGACGGTCAAGACTGGAATGCCCTCAGCCACCTGACCGCCTTCTCTGAACGGGCATTGACCGGTTTCGTCAGAGCAGCGGACGTAGACCCGGTTAGCTGTCGTATCGACCTCGACATCACGGGATGACAACGAACTACCACACCACGGGCAATGTCTCAGTTGAAGGACAGTTAACCGATAACCAGCTCCTTGGTCGTTCCTTGTCGAACTCATCTGGTTGACCCGTGTCAACTCTTTGTCAGCATCTTCGACACGCTTGGGCGAGACGGCGCTGCCGACCCATAATCCAATTCGGAACGGCACCTCGCCCCACGTCGCTGGGTCTTCTCGGCGAATCAACTCGGCAGCACACACCAACGTCGTAGCGCGTTGAAACTGTTGCGAGGTCAACAGTCGCAGCGTGTACCGCATCAGGACTGCGACCCCATCGTCACCATTGAGCTTCCCGTCAGTGCTTTCAATGTTGCCTTGGAGCCGTCGAATCGCGAAGGTGTACGCCGCCAGCCCCAAGTAAGCCTCGGTTTTACCACCGCCGGTGGGAAAGAACAGCAACTCGACTTGAGCCAAGTCGCTGGAACGACGTGGATAAGCCGGATCGGTCATGGCCGGAATCTGCATGAGAACAAAAGCCAACTGAAATACCCGCCAGGAGTGGGGGGAGTCCCGTGCCAGTACCTTCATTTTGGCTTCAGCCAAAGTAAAAGGTTGAGCGCTATCCCGCAGGTCAGCAATCTGTGAATGAACCCGCTGATCAGCCATCGCGCGGTTCATAAAACGGAAACACTTCTGAGCATCTGGGTTTGACAGCAAAAACTCCAGGCCTGTGACTAGCTGTTGATGGATTTGCCTGGCCTCGGCGACGGCCGCCAGACCGACCGTCCGCAAATGGGCGGGCAACCGAGCAGCCTCGGCCTCACGATCATCAAGCCACAAACCATAGGCCCCAATAATCGGTCTCAGCCCGGCTTCCAACTGTGAAGGATCAGCCTCAGCAAGTTTCACCATGTTCAGCTCGGCGCCTGGCACAACTTGCGCTTGCGTCTGAGGAATCTCAGCGGTCGGCATCCAGGTTGTCCACACCCGGTCAGCCCGGCGTTCGCTCTCAACCTCATGCCAATCCACCGAACACGTCCGCCCGATAGCGAACTCCAAACGGTTTCGGTATTGCAACTCCAACCGCTGTAATTCGTCGCCATCGGGCACATCGGTATCGAGCAACAGATCGTGAACCGGCAGGAAAACAGCACCGTCTGGAGCGTCGACCGATAACTTCGTTTGAAACATCCAGGCATTTGCCGGAATTCGGCGCGGAGTTTCACGATCATTGCACAACGCGACTTCCACCAGCAGCCGTTGTCTGGGGTCGTCCTGATAGACGTCGACCCGCAGTTTGACATCGTCAACTAAATCGAAATCAGTGGTCTGACCAGGCTTGAGTCTGGCTACTTCAACGCGAATGGTCTGATCGATGGGAGAACGCCGGTACTTTCTGACCTCCTGACCAGCGTCGTTTAACTCACCGGTCTTCTCCGAGTTGTACACGCCCCAACTTGCATGAACATCAAACGCCGACAGATCCCTGGGAACCTGAAACCGCAGCCCCATTGAGGCCGGAATCATCAGTCCCCGGCGGACCGGCTCGTCGTCACGATCCCCGCCGTTATCTTCATCCGCATCGGCTGAGGAATCATCAACGCTAGTCACCGGGACACCCGAGGATTGTCGGGCATCCAGATCATCGCCCAAGTCAACCATCAATTCGTCATCCGCCCCGGCGGGTGTCTCGTCGGTGGCACTCGGTCGCAGTTTCGTCGGCGCTATCCGGCCCAACAGATAACGGTTGTCTGGCTGCACCGCGATCAGTTCATCGGGACCGTCAGTTGGACCGATGAGTTCCCGTTGCAGAATGTCAACCAGGTTCTCTCGGACCGCCCAGGATGATCCGTCTAAGGGCTTGTTTAGCTCATACTGTGGAGCCGCTGGCCTGGCCGTGACGGGAACGCTCATTTGGACTCCTCAAATGTGGACATGAAATTGTCGGACAGCGCTTCGAGGTCCAAAGATTCTGTACGAATAAACTGGCGAAAAGTGAACTCCTCATCGGAGACAACCCTCACGTCTGCTGCTATCACCTCATCGTTCAGGAACGGTTTGATCAGTTGCTGGTTGAGGATGAGCCCGAAGGCACGCCATAAGTTGAGCGAAGAAGTCGGATCCTTGTCCAGATTTGCAAGTAGCAACTCACAAACGCGATCCAGGCCAAGATCTACTTCGGATTCTGCGAATTTACGTCCGATAACCCGCTCCCACGACCAAGTCGGATCAGCGTATTCGGCAGAGATCAATCGTTCACTTGGCACGATGAGATAGAGCCTGAGTCTCCGACCTGGATTCTCCCATTGGTCTGCCTCGACTCTGACGTCACTCACCAAATCAATCACTTTTCCGAGGTTTCCGCCAGTTCCCGCTTTACTCTGTAACCGATTTCTCAATTTTTGGAATACTGGTGGCACCCCATCTGGGAAGGGAAAACGCCCAAAAGCTCTAACTATCCTCGAACGGATCATCTGAGCATTTTCCCCTTGGTCCTGGGATGCACAACGCGCCACAAAACATGCGGCGTCGTTCTTTGAAATCGAAAACGCTCGTTCTGCGTCAGCTATCCATTGCCGCCCATCTGTGTCTTCCAAAGGGATACGTAACGGGTTACGCCCTTTACGAACACTCTGAAACTCTGAGCCATTTTTCGACCGCTCTACCGGAGCTACCAAGCAGTACGACTTCGACGGCTGAACCACATCACATGTCTGGCTAAGCAGTACGACATAACACTCATCCTGAAGCCCCAACGCCTCTGAGGTGGGGCTGGCCTTCAAACGAAGAATGTCTCCCTGTCTTAACAGGCTAAAGGAGGTGCGGTCGAGAGACATGGTTCAGAATTGGTCCCTTGCTGCCAACGCATTCATTTGAATAATGGGAGCTTCCGGTATCTCTCTGACGAGCCTGTGAAAAATACTCGGACCGCCGCTGGAGGACAACAGTTCTAACCGTCGTTCTTCCGGGGTTTTACCTTCTAACGCAAAAACCACTTGTTGAATTCGAGATAGACGTTCCTGGTGTTCCTTTGCCATAGCATCACCCGCGATCCAGTAATGCACCGCGCGCCGAGACACATCGAACAATCTGCCGATCTGCGCCGCTGTCAAGTTCGTATAGTCACGAAGTTCAGCAACAGTCATCCACGATTTATTCTCTTCTCGAACCGAGATCGGCTGCGAGACGACTGTTGTTTCACCCACCGAACTGGGCAGATAGGACGTAATGGGGGACGATATTTCATCGTGGAACGGCGCGGTCACAGAGGGAACGTTCAGTGATGCCCAAAAAGCAAAGGAAACGACTACCGCTGTCATCTCGGATACAGGGGTGAGCCAGGGACTGGCAACACTCATGATTCCTCCTCGGTAAACCGTTGGATGAAGGCATCTTTAACGATGAGCTTGAAATAGTCGTAGGCAATATCCGACATCCGACTGGCCGTAGTAGCCACCGAGTCGACAACAAACAGCTGGCGCTGCTCAACCGAGGAGTCTAAATCCAATACCCACGACGCTGTATCAGTTAGCGGTGGAATCGCTGGATCAACGGTGCTGTTCGGTGGAAAAACCCCAGAACGCACGAGCAGAGTCGCTCCATCAACGGAATAGGCGGCCTGGTTCGTGGCGTTTTGGAGTTCGGGACCAGGGCACTGCAAGCTCAGAGCCTGGAGTCCCAACACCTCAGATGGAACCAATTCGTTTAATTCGTTGGCCGACTGAATAGGCACTCGATTGACATAGCGCACACCGACCCGGTCAACGATAGGAACCTGCACGACCGTTTGAAGGGCTTCCAGGGCTTCGCGCAGCCTTGTGTCGAAGACGTCGTAGTCCGAGTAATGATTGCAATAGACTGTGATGAATCGCCTAGCCAAACTGATATGCCAAACGTCATCTGCGGAGGCCCATTGATAGATGTTGCCAGCGGTGGTTTGGTTGATACCTTCTGGCGTGATCACATAGTTGATGTTCTTCGCCTCGCTGAAAAGCGGATAGCTGGGCACTTTTTCGCCGAACATCGGCGCTAGGGCTCGCAATTGGTCTTCGGACTGAAGGCTGCCCAGTCCGGGCCAACGGACCTGACACAGCACGAGGACGAGCGGCGCGTTAGCTAAGCGCACCGATTTGTCGCTGTCACCTGTAAACGGACGGTATTTCTCCCGATCTGCCATGCTTCGCATTTTACTTCACACCTCAGACATTCGTCGTCAATGGAGCGGCTCAGGTGTTATCTGTCGGACCGATTGGAGCGTGCCATCTCAGCTCAACCCGGTTTTTGTCGAAGTAGCGACCGGCCATACCCCGCTTGATCCGCAGTGATTCGAGTTGCGACAGCAAGATCTGGCGCCGAACGGTGTCATCTTGGGCGGCGGCCCAGCACGCCCGGACCGTCGAGCCATTCAAGGATCGGCCACCTCGTTCGACTAGCAGACGGCGGATCAGATAGGCGTCCAACCGGGGGCGGCTCATCGTCTGACGACATTTCGGGCAGTACAACGTCGCGTGACCTTGATTGGCACCCCGACACAGATAGACGTCACAGTCATCGCAACGGATCACCCGAGACAGGAATGGGCTAGTCGCGGTTCGCTCATGTTGACGACGCCGGTGTGACGATGATTTGGAGTCCAACAGGCTTTGGAGTGCCACGAATTCGTCGAATGACATCAGCGCCAACGACTGGGCGATCAACGGATCGCCGTTCTCTGTGAGCACGACGTTGAGGGGATCCACTGGCGTGCCTTGACGGCCTCGTCCAGGATTATGCGGCCGCATCCCGGCCAAGATCGGATTTCGTAAGAGTCCGACGACGGTTTGTCGGTGCCAGATGGTTGCGGCGCTGGTGTCACCGCCAGAGCGCTGGCCTGGAACCGGCGCCTGTTGTTCGGTCAGCCAGCGGGCGATGTGATTGATCGTCTGGCCCGTTGATGCCATCGCGACGATGGCTTCCAGCCACGTGATCCGTGTTGGGTGTTTAGCTAGAACCTGGCCCGGACCGTCGGGGTTCGCCACCGACATATACCCATACGGGATCCCACCACCGGGCCAGCGGCCAACTTTCAGCAGTTGGGCTCTGGCAGCTCGAACCCGAGCCCGCGTCGCCTCAGCCTCCATTTCACCGAAAACGGCCAGCATGACCGCAAAAGCTCGTCCTTGCGGGCTAGTCATGTCGATCGGATCGTCGACGGCCACCAGACCAGCGCCCATGGACTGCAACGTCTCGTCCGCGTGAAGAAAGTCGAGTACCCGCCGAGCTAGTCGGTCGACCTTCCAAATCACCACTGCCTCGAAGCCCGAAGTGGCCAGCAAACTTTGCCAGCCCGCTCGTTCCTCTGGTCGGTTTGCCGTGGCCGAAACTCCGTCATCAACGAACTCACCGATAATCGTCCAACCCCGGGCTTCGGCGTACCGTCTGCAGGATTGCAGCTGCCGCTCAATCGAAACCGATTCTTCCTTGCTAACACTGAGCCGCGCGTAGACGGCGCAGCTGTGAATCTGATTGATATTCATGCCACCAACATCGCTGGTACGCAGACTTCTGGCAGTTACATCTCGAAAGAGAGATTTGCCGCTGATCCCCGCAATGCTGAGGTCTTGTTCCCCTACCTGAATGGGGAAGACTTGAACTCGCGACCGGACGCTTCAGCATCCCGTTGGGTGATCGATTTCAATGACCGGAACGAAGCCGAGGCAGCCGAATACACACTGCCCTACCAACGAGTCCTAGAGCAGGTAAAGCCAGAAAGACTAAACAAATCCAAGGCCGTGAGCGAGAGTCCGTGGTGGCGATTCCTGAGAACCCGAGGTGAGATGCGTCAGGCCATCTCAGACTTGTCGGAAGTGTTGGTCATCGCACTTGTCAGCAAAACGGTTATGCCACTGCGAATCAAGGCTGGGCAGGTCTTCAGCCATAAGCTAGGTGTCTTTGCAACCGGCTCCTACAACGACCAGGCGCTCTTGTCATCAAGCGTTCACTATCTATGGACTGTGAAGTACACGTCGACTATGAGAAATGATGTGAACTACTCACCTTCTGATGTCTTCGAAACTTTCCCTCGGCCTCAACCAATTTTACAACTATCGGAAATCGGTCGAACGCTTGATACCGAGCGCAGAGAAATAATGATTCGCCGAGGTTTAGGTCTCACGAAACTGTACAACCTTGTGAACGACCGGACTGTAGCCAGTTCTGGCAATCAGGACATTGCTCGGATGCGTGATATTCAGAGAGAACTCGATGAGTCAGTATTAGTAGCTTACGGCTGGAATGATATTCCCTTGGAATATGGGTTTTTCGCGTATCGCAACATGGAGCGATGGACTGTGAATCCGGCAGCGAGAACAGAAATTTTGGATCGCCTTCTTGAAGAAAATCTCAGAAGATCCAGTTAATCGGATGATCAAGATTGACGATCCTGTCATTCAATATCACGTTTAAGTGACGATCCGCTCTAATTTATGGTCGATCAGCAACTCGGAACCGATTCGTAGACTTGGATTGCTACGTCTCCGCTAAGAACATCACTGGCGTCGCCTATTTTCCTCAAGAAGGCGATCCAGGATTTCAGTCCTGACAGTTGGGCAAATAGTCCAACGCTCCATCTGTCGATAGGAATAAAAGCCATGATTCAGTTGAATATCGTCCCAGCCGTAAGCTGCCATAACGGCTTTATCTAAAGATGCCTGATCATCCCGGAGTTGAGCGACGTCCAAGTCTGACTCGTCGACAATGTTAGGGTCATTAATCAGGTTATATAACTTGGTAAGTCCGAGCCTCCGACGCGTCATGATCTCACGACGTTTGGAATGGAGGGTAAGTCCTATTCTTTCAAGGTCCTTTGTCTTCTCGGGTCTTGGGAATGTCTCGAAAATATCAGAAGGCGTGTAGACCGGATCAGCTCTCATCGTAGAGCCATATCGGAACGACCAAAGCTGATGAAAACTTGATGTCAGCACAGTCATATCGCTGTATTGACTAGTCGCAAAGACAACCAGTTTCTGGTCGAAGACCTGAGCCGTAGGAACGAATAGGGGAATTCGAGTCTTGCTGGTTTGAGCGAGGACCAACACTTCCGACAAATCTGAGATGGCCTGGCGCATCTGTGGAGCCCAAGCTGCGAACTTCCACCAATTGTCACGGCGGTAGGTGATCTTCCCCTTGGCTCGTTCTGGTTTGACCAGTCGCTCTACTCGGTCAAATGGCAAGCGGTAAGTTGCCGCTTCGTCTCTGGTGCGGGTCCCGAAGTCAATCACCCACCGTGACGCCGAAGCATCCGGCCTTGAGTTCAGGTCTTCGCCGTTCAGGTAGGGGAACAAGACCTCAGCATTGCGGGGATCAGCGGCAATCCACTCCTGCGCTTCTTCCGGTTCTAGAACAAATCCCATGCCAAGCACGTAGCAACCGATGTATGCAATTCCCGTGTTTTCGGCAAGTCTCTGTGGATTCCCTTCCACGCGTCCCATCGGTTCCAGAAGAGTGCTTATCTTTCGGACCGGCACATCGTCGGAGACCGGTTGGACTTCTTCCCCAACGGTCGCTCGAGTGCCCCAGACAGCGGCGTATTCGAGGTTGGCGCTGGCTGAGGGCCAAGACCGCGATTGAATGGACCGCGTGATGGTGAACCCGTGGTCAACCATCTGATCTAAACCAACCTCACGGGTGTCACCTTGAGCGACCGTATTGGTGGCGATCAGACCGACCGTTCCGGTTTGACGTAACAGGTCGAAGGCGCGAATGAGGAAATAAGCGACATAGTCGGCACTGCCCCGGGCACCTCGGGCGATAACGTTGACAAACCAGTCACGCATATTGGTGCCCATGGCACCCGTGAGCTTCTGGCCACCCAAAAACGGTGGATTCCCAATCACGGCGTCGAAGCCGCCGCGTTCCATGACATCAGGGACGGCGAGAATCCAGTGAAGAGGTTTCCAATGGTCGTAATCCGTGGTCACGGTTGGTGTCAGGTCGTGATCGATCAATGTGTCCAACGAGTCGGCACCGGTCCCCGTGGCACCAGAGCTGCTGTCGATGGGGAGTTGCCCGGCAGTTCCGAATTCCCTCAGGGCTAGGTCGGATAAGTGTCGGTAGGCGGCCTGCAGTTTGCGGTCCGGTACATGCTCGGTCCGATAGCTGGTGGAACCGTCTTCGTGAACGACGACATCTTTAGTCTTTTTATCCTTACCGCGGGGCCCGCCCAGTGGCAGCCCAGCAGCGATGACGCCGTCAGCCAACTTCTTCAACACGGCGAGGTCTTGGTTATTGGCATCAATCAGATGTTGCTTGGCCCGAGCTGATCTGGGGCCTTCGGGCTCGACGACGCTGGACAGTTGGCGGCGGCGGCCTATGACCCGATTGATGATGCCGTCAACGTCAAGCGAACCAGACAGAGGACTCATGTCTGGGGCGTCGTTGGGATAAATGTGCAGTTTGCGTAGTTGGTCCAGACTGGTGAGGCCCAGCAACGAGTTGCCGTGGAGGACTTTGTCGTCAACGAAGCTGAACGGTAAGGCGGGGTCAAGCGAGACCAACCAGAGCGACAGTTTGCACATCTCAACAGCCATGGCGTTAATGTCCGCCCCATACAGGCAATGAGCGACGACTTCGCGTAAAGCCCGCAACTCGTTTTCACGGGGATTGTCGTAGGAGCTACCTTCGCGGTGCCAGGCTTCGACAAGTTTGGCTGCTAGGTAGCGGGCCGCCGCCACCAGGAAAGCTCCCGAACCGCAGGCGATGTCGGCCACCCGCAGCTCCAGAATCTGGTCCGAAGAGATCGGCACCCACCTGGTCCTGTCGTCACTCTGATGCGGGCCAGGGCTGAACGCCAGCGGTTCCAGTGCGTAGCGCACGACCTCTTCGGCTAGTGACTTGGGGGTGTAGTGGGCACCAGCATCCTTCCGCGACGGTGTTTCTTCGACTAGTAAACCGCCGGGCAGTACGACGACTGGACGACCACGCAGGTCTTTCCTGATAATCCCAATCCACGAACGCAGGTCTCGCCGGATTTCCTCATCACGACTAACGGCTCGCAGAGCCAATTCGGCGCCTTCGACTGTGTCACCAGCGGCCAGCAACTTGGCTAGCTGCTTTGCAGTTGGTGGCTTGGCGGACGGTTGATGGGTTTTGAGCCAATCGATGATGGCGGTGGACAGAACCATATCGTCGGCCGGTTGAGCTTCGGCCAGTGCGTTGAGATCGTCAAGCGCCATTTCTGGTTCGTTACCGGCGCTGCCTACCAATCCCAGAACGATCCGATCGACGCGACGGCAGGTAAATCCGAGCAGACCCTCGTAGATGTAACCGATTTGTTCGACGTCGATATCGCGGAAAGAAATCCGCCGGGCCTCGCCGTTCTTCGGTGCGGCGTATTGGACAGCGTGTAACGCTTCCATCATGACGCGATCGGAGACCGTCAACCTCAGTGTCGCGTGAGGCTCAGGGTTTGTCGCCAGCAGAAATCGGAAGCGCTGCGAGTCAAACAGCGAACCGCCGTATTCAGGTAGCCGCAGATCCTCGAAGGTCGCACCGTGAAACAGCGCCAATGACGTCGCCAACAGCCGGTGCCAAGCGAAATACGTCGAGTCCAGTGCTTCGGAACCTTCTTCACGTTCCCGCTGCTCAAGTTCATCAAGCAGGTTGGCCATGCCGTAGCCCTGCTCGAACAGCACACCCTGTGGCAGCAAGTTCCGCTCTTCGGCGAAAAGCAGGAACACAATCCGCATCATGACCGTGACGACAGCTTCATAGATTTCATCGGTGTCCGGCGGCAAAGGGTCCGGTAGCTGTCGAGCTTTGGCGTCTTCAGCGGCTTCGGAGAAAGCAGCCACCAGAAGTTCAACTGCCTGCCGAACTTGGACACCGAGCGCCTCGGTGACTTGCTCAGCGGCTAAAACCGAGTCTTTGAACAGGTTAGGTAACCGTCGCGCTGGATCGCCGCCGGTCAGTCGTTTGATACTCAAGAGCTCAACGAAGGCGTTGCGGGTAGCAACTTCCTCCATCCAGGTGAGCGCATCCACTGTGCCCGAAGCAGCCATAGAGTCAGTTGGCGCGGACACGACGGCCCACCAACGGCCATCAGTGACGACACCGATTGAAATCGTGGAGTTTTTCGTGCGCAGCATCTCGACCATGCGATCGATCGGACTGGCCGCCCAACCATCGTTGGGCGAATCACGCAGTGAGTCAACCGGATCGATCACGGACACCAAAGCGCCAATAGTGTCGTCAACCTGTAACGCCCCCGTCGGAAGGACGCGAACCGCGCCATCCAGTGACCCGCATTCAAACGGGGCTAGATCAATCTCACCATTAAGGCGGTACTGCTGCCCCCAGTCGATCACTCGCCTCAGGACCCGTTCCACCCATTCGTCGCGGTGTTCGCGAGAATTCCGAATGGCTTCAACGGATTCACGGTCTTGATCCCAAGTCTCCCAAGCCAGCT
>JAISGZ010000117.1 GCA_031262845.1 Propionibacteriaceae bacterium
ACGCGTTTTTTGGCTTGCTCTCACGAGCAGGCGGTGATTGTCGGTGAAGGTGTTGACGAGGTCGTTGATATCTCGCAGTGACGAGGAGCGTCGGCCACCGAAACGACGACGATCGTGCAGTGCTGCGTGGAGCAGGTCTTCGACTCTCAGTTGTTGGCCGATGGCCGGAGATAAGGCGTTGCCAAGTGCTTGCGGCGTATGGATAAAGTCTTCGTCTCTCGGTGGCGGATCGGAGGCCGGAGATGGAACGTTGCCAAGTGGGTTCGGCGGGTGAATGAAATCGTCTTCGCTCAGTTGCGGGCCCGAAGACGGAGATAAAGCGTCGCCAGACTCTTGCGGCGTAGGAATGAAATCTTCGCCATCAGACTGTGGTGTCGTTCTGCCTGTGATTGGTTCAGTCATCATTCACACAATCCGGGAAGTCTGCCGATGCTTCAGGTTTGGAGTCAACCACGGAATCTGCCTGAGCCATCGGCATCTGCGCTTTCCGTAAAACGTCCTCCAATTCGGAGTCAACCTCCGAATCTGCCTCAGCCATCGGCATCTGCGCTTCCGGTGAGACGGCTTCTAATGCGGAATCAACCACTGGATTTGCTTCGACCATTGGTATCTGCATTTCTGAGAAGATAATCTCATCGGCCTCAACCATCGGTATCTGCGCCTCCGGAAAGACTTCCTTCAAAACCTCCTTCGCGGTCATCGGCGCCCCGTCCTGTGATTGATAATCCTGGGAACGGAAATTCTGAGCCAGCACTGCTTCCAAATATGCCCGATATTCCTGGTCACCGAGCGGTGGCAGACGGCGGCGGAAGGTTATCAACTTCGTTAGGAAGAGTTCTGCTTGTTCAGCCGCCCATTGATCTCGACTGTCTTTCTTGACCGAACTGTTACCGGCTTGATTGAACGGACTTCCATTGGCTCGATCGTCTGGACTGTCCCCGAATTGATCGACCGAACCGACACTAATTCGACCTGTTGAACTAATAGCCGTTGAGTCCGAGGCACCACTTCTCAGGTCAAGCAAGCGACGGTACCGCTGCTTTAGCGCCCGGCGGAGAACATCTTCGTCAGCCGCCAACACGATGACACAACCCTCGACGTCCAAGAACAGCTTGATCTTCTCCAACAGATCGGTCATGACGTCGGGATCACAGCGGTCGAGGTTATCGAGGAAAAAGACCAAAGGCAGGGTTGTGACGATTTCTTTGATTTCGTCCGAAAACTTCCCTTGAGCGGTTTGCGTGATAACAAACTTTTCGTCGAGATCTTCTCGTTTCCGGATTTTTTGCAGCTTGGCAATGACTTGCTGAAAAGTCTTCTTCAACCGGCTCTGTTCTTGCTGGGCCTGCGACCGCCGCTGGTCCAAGGCCTTGACATCTTGCCCCAGGGCGACGGGCGCCCCCGCCACATCCCAGCCACGTTGCCCGCTGGCAGCGTCAGCCGGTTGGGAGGCTTTCACGGTCACCGAACCCAAGGCCGCAAACACATTGGCCACCAGCCAACGGACCGAATTCCGCGTCACCCCGGGCACATGGGCCCTCAACCACTCAAACAAGCGCCACCCTGTCGGCAAGTGTTCGCGGTGTTCCTCCTGAACGGCTTGGAGCATCCCCACCACTGGACTGACATCCTGGTGATGTTCCCAGAGGTCAAATTCGACTGTCAGAAATCCCTGGTGTTTCAGCTCACTCCGCACCCGCTGCATCAACCACGACTTACCGGTTCCCCAATCGCCAAACAAACCGTACGAAAACGGCACCTTGGGCCTTTGTTGGCTGGATTCGACGATGGTGCTGACGACGTGATCGACCAGCCAGGATCGCTTTAAATAATCCTCACCCTCGAGGTCGTGGGCGATGAACCCGTAGCCCGGACACGGAACCTCCGCCTCAACCGTGGGGACAGCAGGCGAATTGGCTGGCAGAAGAGATTGCGGCTCGGCCGGCGTCACGGCACCGGACTTTGCCGAGGTTTCCGTTGTCATCACCATCACCGCCTTCCAACGCCCCCCATTGGGCGCGCTACGCTCCAGCCGGTTGAATGCCCCTCATCCTAAAACCAAACAACCCTGCACCCGAATTAGTGATGAACAGCCGCATCAACCCCGGGCAGCCGCCTTACGACTCTCCCGCCGCCAGTAGACGACGATCGTGCCGACCAAAATCGCCAGCGTGATCCACAACAAATAGCGGGCGATCAGATCAACGATCTTGACGACCGGTTCACCGATCCACCAGCCGAGCGCCAGGTAGGCCGCTTGCAGAACCACGGAACTGAGCAGCACGGGGATGAGAAAGCGACTCAACCGGATCCCGGCGGCGCCGATGGCGGCGAATACGATCGCCATTGGGAACGGCAGGGGTAGGAAGGTCAACACCACAGCCAGGGGCCAGAACTTCTGGGTGATGGCGACCGCCCGGTTGGCCCGGCGGCGGGCCCGCTCGGTCTGACCGGCCCACAATTCGATGATGCCGTCACCCCAGAGCCGGCCGGCCCACCAATAAACCCAGGAAAATTTGACCAGGGACACGGCCGCCACCAGCCAAATCGTGACGACAAACCACCACGGGTCACCGTCCACCCGAGCAAACGCGCCGGTTGCCACGACCGAACTGCGGCCACCCGTGATAGCGGCGGCCGCGGCCGGCGACCAGGTGATGAGCGTGGGCCGGAAGATCATAACCAGAACCGAGTAGACAGCGATCACCATGATGCCGCCCCAGCAGGCGATATCGGCCTTGGTCGGCGGCCGCGTCCAGGGTAAGCCCGGTTGTTCGTACCACGGCTTTTCCTCCTCGTCAGCGGCCGTCGCAGAATCCGACTGATCGGGTGAAACCACCACGTCCGCGCCAGCTGATTCAGTCACCGACTGATCGGGTGGAACCACCTTAGGCACGTCAGAAGGGCTGCCCGTTGACACATCAGTTGAGGTCACATCGACCAGGATTGGAGAATCAGGAGAATCAACCGCCGCCTCAGCCACCGACTCCGGCTCAGCCACAATGTCAGTAGTGTCAGTTGGGGGACTGAGCGGACTGGTCGGCGACTCGGACGGACTCAACGGCTCCGTCTCAGACGGTGTCACCAGCCCGTCTGACGGTTGCTCAGCGTTGTCTTCGCCCATGGTGTTCACCGTACCGGGTTCGACGGTCAAACTCCGGGTTCAGCCGCTGCCGACCCGCAATTGGCTGACTTCACCTGACGAATTGGTCAGACGTGACCGATATAACGCGGATATAACTTGGACGAAAAACGACCCACCCATGAGCGTCCTAACCCCGATCCCACGAAATCTGTCACCCAGCGAAATCACGCCGACCGGTGCCCCGGCGATGGTTAATCACCAAACCCCCGGACCCTCATCACCGGTCCCCCAAGGCGATATGGAAAACTGACTGTCACGGAGCCCACCCGCAACAGCAACCGGACTCCGACCTACCACCATGGATCGTCGGGCACGTGCCGCCCGTGGAAAGGTGCCGAACAATGGCAACTGTGACTTACAAAGACGCCACCCGAATTTATCCCGGCTCGGAAATTCCGGCCGTCAACCGCTTGAATCTCAGTATCGAAGACAGTGAATTCATGGTCCTCGTGGGCCCCTCCGGGAGCGGTAAATCGACGGCTTTACGGATGTTGGCTGGACTTGAAGACATCAATGCGGGGGCAGTTTTTATCGGTGACCGTGACGTCACGAATCTCCCGCCCAAAGAGCGTGATATCGCTATGGTTTTCCAGAATTACGCGCTTTACCCCCACATGACCGTGGCTGACAATATGGGTTTTGCCCTGAAAATGCAGAACGTGCCGAAAGCCGACCGCCAGCAACGGGTCCTCGAAGCCGCCAAGTTGCTCGGCTTGGAAGATTTCCTCAACCGAAAGCCGAAGGCCCTGTCCGGCGGTCAGCGGCAACGGGTTGCCATGGGCCGGGCGATCGTCCGCAAACCCAAGGTTTTCTTGATGGACGAACCACTGTCGAACCTCGACGCCAAACTCCGGGTCGCGACCCGGACCCAAATCGCTTCCCTCCAGCAACGGCTCGGCGTGACCACGGTCTACGTCACCCACGACCAGGTCGAGGCGATGACGATGGGCCACCGGGTGGCGGTCATGAAAGACGGCACCCTGCAACAGGTCGACTCGCCGCTGGTGCTCTATGACAAGCCCGTCAACCTCTTCGTGGCCGGTTTCATCGGCTCCCCGGCGATGAACCTGATCGAAGGCCCAGTGGTTGACGGCGGCGTTCAAATCGGCGATTACGTGGTCCCGGTGGCGCGTGACATTTTGGCCAAGGCCGAGGGCGAGACGGCCCTGACGATCGGCATCCGGCCGGAAGCTTTCGAGGTCGCCGATCAAGGGATCGCCGTCAACGTGGCGATGGTCGAAGAACTCGGCGCCGACACCTATCTCTATGGTGCCTTGGCGGGAGCGCCGGCGGCCGCCGAAGACCAGATCGAAGCCAACCAGATCGTCGCCCGGACGTCCGGCCGCCATCGCGAATTGGCTGGTCAAGCCGTCCGCTTGGAAGCCGATCCGACCCAGGTTCACGTCTTCTCACAGCAGACTCAAGAGCGTCTGTCCTAGTCGTCGTCTTTTGCTCACCCTGACCTGACCTCACGGATTCAGTTCAGGGTGAGTGATTACAGCCGACCGTGACAACGTGTCCAGCGTGACGGACCGAAGTGAATCAAACCGACGTCAGTTTCGCTGGGAGTCTGGCATCGGCCCAATAGATGGATGGTTTCGACTAGTCAACGCTGACTTAGTCGCCTTGAACCAGATGGGACAATGACCCGTGCCCCGTTTCATTTCCGCACAGCCCGACTCGCATCTCATCCCGCTTCCCTGGGAGACGCCGCTGGCCGATTGGCCGACCAACTTGTTGGTGGCTCTGCCCCGTGGTTTGTCACGCCACGTGGTCCGTTTCATTCAGGTCGGCGACACGGTTTACGCCGCCAAAGAAGTCGTTGCTCACTTGGCCGAACACGAATACCACCTGCTGCGTGACCTGGTCCGGCTCGACACCCCGGCGGTTGAACCGGTCGGCATCATCACGAATCGCGGTGAGGTCGACGGAATTCCGCTCGACCCGGTCCTCATCACCCGCCACCTTCAGTTCGCGCTGCCGTATCGGGCGCTGTTCTCACCCGGTGTGCGGCCCGAAACCGTCTCCCGGTTGCTCGACGCCATGGTCGTCCTGATCGCCCGACTCCATCTGATCGGCTTCAAGTGGGGCGACGTGTCGCTGTCCAATATCTTGTTCCGACGTGACGCCGATACCTTCGCGGCCTACCTGGTCGACGCCGAAACCGGCGAACTCCACCCCCACCTGAGCGACGGTCAACGCCTGGAAGACCTCGACATCGCCGGGACCAATTTGTACGGCGACTTCCTCGATCTGAAAACCGGCGGCTTATTACAAGCCGACCTCGACCCGGCCCAGTTGGTCGAAACCGTCCTCACCCGCTACCACGCCTTGTGGCGGGAACTGACCGGGATCGAGGAGTTCGGCGGCAACGAGTTGGACCGGATCGAAAACCGTGTCCGGCGGCTCAACGCCCTCGGTTTCGACGTCGCCGAACTGGATATCCAAACCGACGCCGACAAGGAAACCATCCGGATTCAGCCGATGGTTGTCGACGCCGGCCACCACTCCCGCCGGCTCCAGCGCCTGACCGGTTTGGACGCCGAAGAAAACCAGGCCCGGCGCCTGCTCAACGACCTCGACACCTACCGTTGGCGGACCGGCCAGACCCAGGTCGACGAGGCGGTCGTGGCCCATGATTGGCTGA
>JAISGZ010000161.1 GCA_031262845.1 Propionibacteriaceae bacterium
CGGCCGCGCAGTGGGCCCAGACCGATGCTCAGCTGGCGGCCCGCCCCCCGGTCCTCGTGCCGCGGGATTACGCCCGCGTGAGGCAGGCCCGCGAGGAAGCCTCGGCCGCTGGCTTGGACGAAGCGGCGACGACCGAGAAGATGATGGAGGCTTCGCATGTCTGATCCGCGTGGTTTCATGACCTATCCGCGCCAAGTCGCCGATCGTCGTCCGGTCGGCGAACGGGTTCATGACTGGCACGAGGTCTATCCCGGTTCGATCGAACGGGCTCTGCGGCCGATTATCGATGATCAGGCTGCCCGCTGTATGGACTGCGGCGTGCCGTTCTGTCACCAAGGCTGCCCGCTGGGCAATCTGATGCCGGAGTGGCAGGACCTGGTCTGGCGGGATGATTGGCGGGGCGCCCTGGAACGCTTACACGCCACCAACAACTTCCCGGAGTTCACCGGTCGGCTCTGCCCAGCGCCCTGCGAAGCGGCCTGTGTGGTCGGGATTTCGGGCGACCCCGTAACGATTAAGAACATCGAAGTGTCGATCGTCGACAAAGCCTGGGACGACTTGCGGGTAACGCCCCAACAACCGGCTTGGCATTCGCTGAAAACCGTGGCCGTCGTCGGTTCGGGACCGGCCGGTTTGGCGGCCGCCCAGCAATTGACCCGTCAGGGTCACACCGTCGTCGTCTACGAACGGGCAGACGCCGTTGGTGGGCTGATGCGCTACGGCATCCCGGAATTCAAGCTGGAGAAACACGTCATCGACCGGCGGCTCAAGCAAATGGTTTTGGAAGGCACGGTCTTCAAAACCGGCGTCGAGATCGGCCGTGATCTGTCGTGGACGGAATTGCGGCAGCGTTTCGAGGCCGTCGTGTTGGCGATCGGTTCGACCCGGCCGCGTGATTTGTCGGTGCCAGGCCGGGAACTCGCCGGAATTCACCAGGCCATGGAGTATTTACCGCAGGCCAACCGGGTGGCACTGGGACAGACCGTGCCCGACCAAATTCGGGCCGATGGGCTCGACGTCGTCATCATCGGTGGCGGTGACACGGGCGCCGACTGCTTGGGGACGGCGCTGCGCCAGGGTGCCCGGTCGGTTACGCAGTTGGAGATCATGCCCCAGCCGCCCGCCAATCGGCCGTCGTCCCAACCGTGGCCAACTTATCCGATGATCTATCGGGTGGCGTCGGCTCACGAAGAGGGTGGCGAACGCCTCTACAGCTTGTCGACCACGTCTTTCGTCGATGATGGCAGCGGCCGGGTGGCTGGTCTCAATCTCATCGAGATGACCAGTCAAGACGGTCAACTGACGCCCGTACCGGGGACCGAACGGCAATTGCCGGCCCAGCTGGTGTTGTTGGCGATGGGTTTCCTGGGGCCGGAGCGCAGTGCGATTGACGAATTGGACTTAAGCACCGATGCCCGCGGCAATATCGCTCGTGACGATCACTACATGACCAGCGCCGACGGGGTTTTCGTCTGTGGTGACGCCGGACGGGGCCAATCGCTGATCGTCTGGGCGATCGCCGAAGGCCGGTCAACCGCTAACGGAGTCGACAGTTATCTGCGCGACTTGCCCAGTTGGTTACCGCGGCCGATCAACCCGACCGATCGGTCCTTGCAGTTGTAGGGCCGGTTGGTTAAGTTGGTTGAGATTGAGCTTGAGTGACCACCATGTCGTCGCACCGGGGTTTGAAACCGAGCGATGTCTGGTCTGGGGCGACGCCTGGGTTGCCTTTGGCCGGCGTTGATGGGCTTAAAACAGCGGGGAATGAGCTAATCTTGAGTACTTCAAATTAAATACGTAGAATGGATCTATGCGCAGCGGCCTCACCGATCGACTGAAACAGTCCGGTCTTAAAGTCACAGCTGGCCGGGTCGCCGTCTTGGGGACCTTGGTCGAAGTGCCGCACGCTGATGCCGACACCATCTATCACGTCATCGCACCTCATCTGGCGACCACTTCGATTCAGTCGGTTCACAACATCCTCAATGACTTGACGCGCGTCGGCTTGGTTCGGCGGGTGACGTCGGCCGGTTCGCCGGCGCTCTATGAACTGCGCGTCGACGATAATCACCACCACATCATTTGCGACCACTGTGGCAAGGTCGAAGACGTCGATTGCGTGATTGGGGCGGCGCCCTGTCTGGAACCGTCGAATGGACACGGCTTCCAGGTTCGCAAGGCCGAGGTGACCTTTTGGGGCTGCTGTCCGGACTGCGTCGAGTCAGCCGTGGACGATCTCGTCCAGTAAGCCGCCCCGCTCCGTCGACTCCACGACAGTCCCGCTAGCCTGGCTCGCATAACCGTCCACTCATGGCGAGAAGGAATTGACGTGACCGAAGCTTTTCAACCTTGGACGACCACCCAGGCCGGTAACCCCGTAGCCTCGGATGAGCATTCGCTGACTGTTGGCCCCGACGGCCCCACGGTCATTCATGACCGTTACCTCTTAGAAAAATTAGCTCAATTCAACCGGGAGCGGATTCCGGAACGGATCGTTCACGCCAAAGGCGGTGGCGCTTTCGGCGAATTCCTGGTGACGGCCGATGTCTCGTCCTATACCCGGGCGACGCTCTTCCAACCCGGTCAGACGACGCCGATGTTGGCTCGTTTTTCGTCGGTCGCCGGCGAACAAGGCTCGCCCGACACTTGGCGTGATGTTCACGGTTACGCCCTCAAGTTCTACACCCGCGAGGGTAATTTCGACATCGTCGGTAATAACACGCCGGTGTTCTTTATTCGCGACGCCATGAAATTCCCGGATTTCATCCATTCACAAAAGCGATTGCCGGGTTCGGGGCTGCGTGATCTCGACATGCAATGGGATTTCTGGACCCGGTCGCCGGAAACAGCTCACCAGGTGACCTATCTGATGGGGGATCGAGGCTTACCGAAGACCTGGCGCACGATGCAGGGCTATAGCTCCCACACTTATCAGTGGATCAATGCGGCCGGTGAACGGTTCTGGGTCAAATACCATTTCCAATCGCGTCAAGGGGTCGAGAATTGGACCGAGGCCGAGGCCGCTGAAATTGCCGGGATGGACGCCGACTGTCACCGTCGGGACTTGCACCAGGCGATTGAGCGGGGAGATTATCCGGCCTGGGATGTCAAGGTTCAGATCATGCCTTACGCCGACGCCGCCGATTATCGTTTCAATCCCTTTGACCTGACCAAGGTCTGGTCACACCGTGATTATCCGCTGATTGATGTCGGCTACTACCGGCTGACGCGGAACCCGGGCAACTTCTTCGCCGAAATCGAACAGGCGGCTTTTTCACCCGCCAATCTCGTGCCGGGTACCGACATCAGCCCGGACAAGATGCTCATGGCTAGGGTTTTCTCGTATCCGGATGCCCAGCGCTACCGGGTCGGGACGAATTACCAACAGATTCCCGTCAACGCGCCCCAAACGGCGGTCTACACCTACACTCAGGACGGCGCCCAGCGGCACCACTTCGATCCACCGACCAAGCCGGTCTACGCTCCCAATAGCTTCGGCGGGCCGGTGGCCGATCCCGAGCGGGCTGGTGATGGTGGCTGGTCAGCCGATGGGGAACTGATCCACGCGGCCGCTACTCTGCACGCCGAGGATGATGATTTCGGCCAGGCCCGGACGCTTTACCGGGATGTTTATTCACCTGAGGCCAAGGAGCGTTTCCAGCAGACTCTGATCGGTCAAGCCCAAGCCCTGACGGTTGATGGTGTGAAAGCCCGGTTCTTGGATTATTGGGGTCAGGTTGACTCGGATCTCAGCGCCAGTCTTAAATCGGCTTTGGGTTGGTAAATCTACCCAAAGAACAGTAAACAAGTGGGGCGGGAGAACATCCCGCCCCACTTGATATTGCCCGCGTCATACCGATCTCGCGGGCGCTGACGGTTTACATACACATCATGATGCACATGCGATTTGGGTCAAGACTGGGTGGGCAAGCCGGTAAACAAATTGACTCATTGAAGAAAATATTGAGAATATAATCAATAATGTAATTCAACCAACTGGTCAGGTATTTTATGATGTTTTCGAAACCGAACGGCTTGGGGCTTTCGACGATTGGCTCGGACGGGCTGTCTGACTCGACACTGGGTTCGGCCGCCTGGTCGCTACTGTCTGTTGGCGTCGGAATGACACTCGGTAACACCGAAGCCGGCGGTGTCTTTTCAGAGTCGGAAGAACCGTAGGGATCATTAGACGGCAAGAGACAGGTCTCAATGACGGCCGGAGATTCTTCGGCCGAAACGACGGACGCGGGCGCTGTCAGCATCCCAAGCGTAAACAAGCCGGCGACGCAGGCCAGCGGTAAAGACAATTTAGATAAACGAGTGGTCATGGTGTTTCCTCAACTACCGGTGAAGGGGCCTAAGTAACGGAGCTGAATCGTGCCGGAGGAGGTCAGGCACTGACAGATACTGCGAAGAGCCACTAGCGAAATGTGGATGACGGATTGATCGTAGAAAAGAAATTGGCTGTCGTCAAGGTTTAGTTAATGTTGTCTCGTGTGGCCAGTGGCCGTCCTTGGCTCATCTCCGGCAATCTCTTGGTCAGCCACAGCCCAGCCCAATCGAACGAGTTTGTCGGTTTGGGTCGGTAGGCTGTTCGCTGCTCAGCCAGTTCGGTCGCAGGTAACGGGAAGGTCGCTGTGTCTCAGTCGGATTTTGTCCATCTCCACGTCCACACCGAGTACTCGATGCTCGACGGAGCGGCCAAGATCCAGGCCCTGTTCGGTGAGGCCGAGCGGCTCGGAATGCCGGCGGTGGCGATGACCGACCACGGCAATATGTTCGGCGCCTACGAATTCTTCCAACAGTCGAAGGCTTCAGCCGTCAAACCGATCATCGGCATCGAGGCCTACGTCGCGCCGTCGAGCCGACATTCTCGAACCCCGGAGTTCTGGGGCCGTGGCGTGCGGGAGGCCGGTGATGTCGACGCCGACGCTGGTAAAGACGTCTCCGGTGGTGGCCGCTATACCCATATGACGCTGTTGGCGACCAACCCGACCGGGTTGCACAATCTGTTCCGTCTCTCCAGCCTGGCCTCGGTCGAGGGCTACTACATGAAGCCCCGGATGGACGCCGAACTGTTGTCGGCCTACTGCGAGGGCTTGGTCGGGACGACCGGGTGCCCGGGCGGAGCGGTCCAGACGCGCTTGCGGCTGGGGCAATATGACGAGGCCGTCGAGACGGCGGCGATGTACGCCGACATGTTCGGGCCCGGCCGTTATTTCGTCGAATTGATGGACCACGGGATCCCGATCGAACGCGATGTCCGACAGGATCTGTTGCGCTTGGCCAAGCAAACCGGCTTGCCGGTGCTGGCGACCAATGATTCGCACTATGTCACGGCCGACCAAAAAGACTCGCACGATTCCTTGCTCTGCATCGGCGTCGGTAAGAACAAGGATGACCCCAACCGGTTCCGCTTCAATGGCGAGGGCTATTACCTGCGCTCGGCCGCCGAGATGCGCCAGTTGTTCGCCGATCTGCCCCAGGCCTGCGACTCGACCCTTGACATCGCCGCCATGGTCGAGCCCTACGACGAAGTTTTCGCCCACGTTGACCGAATGCCGCAATTTGCCGTTCCCGAGGGCGAAACCCAGGAATCGTGGTTGCGCCGCGAAATCCAGCGGGGCTTGGATTTACGCTACGGCGGTCAGCCGTCAGCGGCGGTTCAAGAACAGGTCGAGCGGGAATTGGCCGTGATCGAGCCGCTGGGTTTTTCCAGTTACTTCTTGATCGTGGCCGATATCTGTCGCTTCGCCCGTGACTCGGGAATTCGGATTGGGCCCGGGCGTGGTTCGGCGACCGGGTCGATGATCGCCTATCTGACCCGGATCACGGAGTTGGATCCGCTTGAACACGGCCTGATCTTCGAGCGTTTCCTCAACCCGGAGCGGGTCTCACCGCCCGACGTCGACCTAGACGTCGACGACCGGCGGCGGGACGAGGTCGTCCAGTACATCGCCGATACCTACGGCGCTGACTACACCGCCCAGGTCAACACCTTCAACAAGATCAAAGCCAAAGCCGCCGTCAAAGACGCCAGCCGCATCCTGGGCTATCCCTTTGCCATGGGCGAGAAAATCGTCAAGGCCATGCCACCGGATGTCCAAGGCAAAGGCGTGGCCTTGGGAGACATCTTCGACCCGACCCACGAACGTTTTAACGAGGGTCAAGAATTCCGAGGCCTCTACGAAACCGACAGCGATGTTCAGCGAGTCGTTGACACCGGCCGGGGACTCGAAGGGCTGACCCGGGGGACCGGTGTCCACGCCGCCGCCGTCATTATGAGTTCGGCGCCGTTGATGGACCTGATCCCACTTCATCAACGTGAGGACGGCGCCCGCATCACCGGCTTCTCGTTCCCCCAATGCGAAGCCATGGGGCTGATGAAGATGGACGTCCTGGGGCTGCGCAACCTCGGCATCCTCGACCACGCCTTGGAGTTGATCAAGGCCGGCGGCGGCGAAGACATCGACTTGCTCAGTCTGCCGCTTGATAACGGGCCGACTTACGAACTGCTGGCCAGCGGTGACACCTTGGGCGTGTTCCAACTCGACGGTGGGCCGATGCGGTCCTTGCTACGCCTGATGGCGCCGACCCGGTTCGAAGATATCGCCGCCGTGCTGGCCTTGTACCGACCGGGTCCGATGGCCGCCAACGCTCATATCAACTACGCCGAGCGGAAGAACGGCCGCCAACCGATCAAACCGATTCACCCTGAGTTGGAGGCGGCTTTGGAGCCGATCCTGGGGAATACCTACCACCTCATGGTCTACCAGGAACAGATCATGGCCGTGGCCCGGGAACTGGCCGGCTACACCCTCGGTGGGGCGGACTTGTTGCGTCGGGCGATGGGGAAAAAAGACGCCGCCAAGATGGCCAAGGAACGCGACACCTTCACCACCGGGATGGCCGCCCACGGTTTCTCGACCGGAGCCACCACCGCCTTGTGGGACGTCATGGTGCCGTTCTCGCAGTACGCCTTCAACAAATCTCACACCGCCGGCTACGGCATCGTCTCCTACTGGACGGCCTACCTCAAGGCCAATTATCCGGCCGAGTACATGTCCGCTCTGCTCGAATCGGTGCGGGACAACAAGGACAAGTCAGCCGTCTATTTGGCTGAGTGCCGCCGCATGGGGGTCAATATCTTGCCGCCCGACATCAACGAATCGGCGGCTCAGTTCACGCCCGTCAACGAGGGTGTGAGATACGGGCTGACGGCCATCCGCAACGTCGGTCAAGGGGTGGTCGACGGCATCGTCAAGGCCCGCCAAGAACAAGGTAACTTCGTTGATTTCGCCGATTTCCTGACCAAAGCCCCGGCCACGGTCTGCAACAAGCGAGTCATCGAGTCACTCATCAAAGCCGGTGCCTTCGATTCGCTGGGAGCGCCCCGGCGGGCCCTGATGGAAATTCACGAGCGGGCGGTTGACCAGGTGATCGACCTCAAACGCAACCAGGCCATCGGCCAAGATGATCTTTTCGGTCTGTCGGGCGGGAGCGATGACCCGGTGCTGACGATGGATCCGGTGCCCGATATTCCCGAGTGGAACAAACCGGTCAAGCTGGCTTTCGAACGCGAAATGCTCGGCCTCTACGTGTCCGACCACCCGCTCAACGGGGTTGACGACATCGTCGCCGCCCATCGTGATGTGTCGATTGCCGAACTGGCCAACCAACCGTCGGCGGCGGCCGGCTCAACTGGCGGCGAAGTCACGATCGCCGGCATGATCACGGAGGTCACCCGGCGTCAGACCAAGAAAGGCGAGTTGTGGGCTCAGGTGGCCGTCGAAGATCTCGACTCGTCGTTGTTGGTGATGATCTTCCCCAAGGCCTACGCCGCCTGTGGTCCGGTTTTGGCGCCGGACACGGTGGTCTCGATCCGGGGCCGGGCGCGGGCCAAAGACGATGGCGTCGAGTTCATTGGCAGCGCTGTCCAGCCTTTGGATGTGACGAGCCGGGATGACAATTCCGTGACCTTGACGCTGCCCGTCAAACGGGTCACACCGGACTTGGTCAACGACCTGAAACGAGTCCTTGAGACCTATCCGGGGGCCGGTGAAGTCTGGTGCCGTTTGGTCGAACCGGAAAAGACTCAGATCTATCGCTTCGGTGACCGGATTGGTCCCAGTGGGTCGCTGATGGCGGAATTGACGGCGCTGCTCGGCAGCGGTGGCGTGACGATGGGGAAGCCTCAATGACCGCCGCCTTGCCGCCCGATCCGATGGCCCGAGCCAACGACCGCTTACGTTGGCGGCGGTGGTGGGCTCAGTTCCGACCCCGTCGCGGTTTGACCGGGCGTCTGATCTTCTTGGCCTTGCTTTGTCTGGCGATTGGCGCTCTGCTGGGATCGCTCTGGTATTCCCTGGTCGATCTCCCCGGCTACACCTTGAACAACGACTTCTACGCTCAGATGAGCGAAGCCGATCAGGCCCGAATCTTTCAAGCCGACCTGTGGTTGACGGTCTTCGGCTTGGTCGGGCTGCCGCTCGGCTGGTTGGTCTGGCGCTGGTTCGGCCAACTGGGCTGGCCCTGTGTCATCATCGCCACTCTGGCCAGCTTGGCCACGGGCCAGGTCACGGCCTGGATCGGCCACTGGCTGGGGCCGCCGCCGGTGGACGAAATCTTGGCCGTCACCCAACCCGCCTCAGACGTCGTCATCGCCGTGGAATTAACGCCTCACACGGAGGTTTACCTGGCCGTCTGGGTGGCGTTGACCTTGCTGCCGATCGTCATCGCGGCCACCACCACGACCGTCTCGCCGCGGCCGTGGCTGCAACCCCAAGCGCCCAAGGCAGCCTATTTCGCGGCCTCGCCCAAGCCCCGGCACCAATTGGCTGCCAGTCCCGGGACTGACGTCTGAGGCCTTAGAGTTGCCCCCATGTTCCATACGCACATAGCCGGGGCGACCCACGCCGATGTCAATCTGGCCAGCCCTCAGTGGCTGGTTTTGCCTGATGATGTCAACGGGCTCGACCCCAAGCTGTGGCCGAGTGGGGTGAGCCGAGGGGCCGACGGGGCACTGACCGTGGCCGGTCACAATCTGACTGATGTCGTCAGCCAGTGGGGGACCGTGCTCTATCTGCTCGACGAGGCCGATTTTCGCCGTCGGGCCCAAGCCTTCACCCAGGCCTTCGCCGGCTGGCAGGTGTCGTACGCCGGCAAAGCCTTGCTCAGTCGTGGTCTGGCCCGCTGGGTAGCGGAGGAGAACCTGGGACTGGACGTTTGTTCGGGCGGTGAGTTAACTGTCGCCTTGGCGGCCGGTTTCCCACCCGAGCGGATCAGTTTCCACGGTAATAACAAGTCGCTGGCGGAAATCCGTCAAGCGATCGCCGGCGGCGTCGGTCGGATCATTGTCGATTCCTTGGATGAGATTCACCGGCTCGAAACCGTGGCCGAGGAACTGGAGACCACGGTCCGGGTCTTGGTTCGGGTGACGACCGGGGTCGAGGCTCACACCCACGACTACATCGCTACCGCCCACGAGGATCAGAAGTTCGGTTTTTCGATCGCCAGTGGCCAAGCCTTGGTGGCCTTGGTGAGATGTTTTGCCAGCGATTGGCTGCAACTGGCCGGCGTCCACTCCCACATCGGCTCGCAGATTTTCGACATGGCCGGCTTCGAGGTCGCAACCGGTCGGGCGATGCGGCTGATGGCGCAGTTCCGGGAGGCCACCGGCCACCAGTTGGCCGAGTTGAACCTCGGTGGTGGCTTCGGGATCGCCTACACGCCGGCTGATCAACCGCTGTCCATCGCCGCTTCGGCGGACAGTCTGCGTCAGATCGTCGAACAGGCCAGCCGGGCCTTCGATCTGACGGACGTCCAACTGGCGATCGAGCCGGGCCGGGCTATCGTCGGGCCGGCTTCACTGGCGGTCTACGAAGTCGGCACCGTCAAACCGGTCGAGTTGGACGGTGGCGCCCAGCGGCTTTACATCTCGGTCGACGGCGGGATGTCGGACAATATCCGGCCGGCTTTGTACGCCGCTGAATACTCGGCGGTGCTGGCCAATCGGGCTTCCGAAGCGCCGGCCGTCCTCTGCCGGGTAGTCGGGAAGCACTGCGAAAGCGGCGACATCCTGGTGCGTGACGTGTTCCTACCAGGTGACATCCGACCGGGTGATCTGATCGCGGTGCCGGCGGCGGTGGCCTATGCCCGGTCGATGGCCTCGAACTACAACTGGCTACCGCGGCCGCCGGTGGTGGCGGTGACAACTGAGGGGACCTACCCCTTACTGCGGCGGGAAACCCTCGACGACATGCTGGCTTTGGACGCCGGGTAGGTCATGATGGTGCCTGTGACAGATTCAGCTTTACGTGTGGCGCTGCTCGGTTGCGGCGTCGTCGGCTCACAAGTGGCCCGGTTGCTGCTGGAAAAACCGGAAGATTTACGGTCGCGCGTCGGTCAACAACTGGAGTTGGTCGGGATCGGGGTTCGTCACCCAGATGTTCCCCGGCCCGGTATCGACTCGGCCCTGTTGACCAGTGATACGGCCGAACTTGTGACCCGGGCGGACATCGTGGTCGAGGTCATGGGCGGTATCGAACCGGCCCGCGGTCTGATCCTGTCAGCGCTGGCACACGGGGCTTCGGTCGTGACCGCGAACAAGGCTCTACTGGCGGCCCATGGACCGCAGTTATACCAAGCCGCCCAGCAGGCCGGAGTTGATTTGTATTTCGAAGCCGCCGTGGCCGGCGCGATTCCGATCATCCGGCCGTTGCGGGAATCGCTGGTGGGCGACGAAATCCTGTCGGTCATGGGGATCGTCAACGGCACGACCAACTACGTGCTCGACCGCATGACCACCGAGGGTATGAGTTTCAGCCAAGCCCTGGTCGAAGCTCAAGCCTTGGGTTATGCCGAAGCCGACCCGACGGCCGACGTCGAGTCCTACGATGCCGCCGCCAAGGCCTCGATCCTGGCCTCGCTGGCTTTCCACACCGAAGTCTTAGGCGCCGCTGTCCACCGTGAGGGCATCACGATGATCACGCCGGAAGACATCGAGGCCGCCAACGACCTCGGCTATGTCATCAAACTCCTAGCGATCGCCACCTTGGTCGAAGATGAAGTCGAACAGGTCTCGGTTCGAGTCCATCCGGCGATGGTGCCCCTCGACCACCCGCTGGCCATCGTGCGGGGAGCCTACAACGCAATTTTCGTCGAATCCCGGAACGCCGGCCGGCTCATGTTCTCCGGCCCCGGCGCTGGCGGCGCGCCGACCGGTTCGGCGGTCATGGGCGATCTCGTGACCGTGGCCCGGAATCGGCTGCGGGGGACCGCCGGTCCGCCCTTGACGCCTTACACGAACCGGCCGGTGGCGCCGATCGCCGAGGCCCGGACCCGGTACTACATCTCCTTCACGGTCCGTGACCAGCCCGGCGTGCTGGCCCAGGTGGCGTCGGTTTTCGCCAAGCACGGCGTGTCGATTTCAACCGTTCGGCAAACCGCCTTGGCTGATCGTACGGACACCGCTCGGTTGGGGATTATGACTCACACAGCCCGGGATGGTGCGATCCGTGACGCTATTACCCAGTTGCGGACTCTGACGGTGGTGGCCGAACCGATTCGGTCGATGCGAGTTGAGGGTCATTAATATGGCGATGGAAATTGTCTGCCTTGATCTCGAAGGTGTTTTGGTACCTGAAATTTGGGTCGCCGTGGCTGACCAGACCGGGATCGACGATCTTCGGTTGACAACCCGGGAGGTGGCGGATTACGACCAGTTGATGCGCCACCGTTTGACGACTCTGGAGCGTCACCAATTAACTCTGGCGGACTTGCAACAGGTCATCGCCGGGCTGAGTCCGCTGTCGGGGGCAGTCGAATTCGTCAACTGGTTGGACCGTCATTTCCAACTCGTCATCTTGTCCGACACCTTCTACGATTTCGCTCAACCGCTGATGGCGCAATTGGGTTTCCCGGTCTTGTTCGGTCACAATTTGGTGATTGATGAAACCGGCCGCATCGCCGACTACCAGTTGCGTTTAGAGAATCAGAAACAAGCCGCCGTGCGGGCTTTTCAAACTCTCAATTTCCCGGTCTTTGCGGCCGGTGACTCCTACAACGACACGGCGATGCTGCTAGCGGCTGATCGGGGGGTCTTTTTCCGGCCTGCCCAACGAGTTCTGG
>JAISGZ010000184.1 GCA_031262845.1 Propionibacteriaceae bacterium
TTCAGGACTCGACATCGACGCGCTGCGGATTGTCTCGGACGGCATCAACCGTTACGCCGCTCAGGGCGACCGGGGAGTGCTTCTGATTACGCACTACGTCCGGATTCTGAACTACGTCCGGCCGGACTTCGTTCACGTCTTCGTCGGCGGCCGGGTCGTCACCAGCGGTGGGCCGGAATTGGCCGAGTCGTTGGAGACCAGCGGTTACGAACAGTATGTCAAGGCGGCCGCATGACCGCCGTCCCTGATCAACCGACTATTGGCTCGACCGGCCAGCGGCCGGCTGGCGGGGCGACCGAACCTGGCTCGGTCGGTTCAGCCACTGCGGCTGGGTCGGTGGCTGGGGCGGCGCTGGACGTCGAACGGATACGAGCCGATTTCCCGATCCTGGGCCGTCAGATCAACGGCCATCGGCTGGCCTATCTCGACTCGGCCAATACGTCCCAGAAACCCCAAGCCGTGTTGACGGCGATGGAACAACACGACGCCTGCCACAACGCCAATGTGGCGCGGGCAATGCACACCCTGGGGGCTGAGGCGACGGCCGCCTACGATCAGGCCCGGCAGCGGCTGGCGGCCTTCCTAGGCGCCGCCACGGAAGAGGTCATTTTCACGAAAAACGCTAGCGAGGCCCTCAATTTGGCGGCCTATACGCTGGGTTCGAGCTTGCGCCCTGGCGATGAAGTCGTGATCTCGGTGGCCGAACATCATTCCAACCTCGTGCCCTGGCAGATGCTCTGCCAGCGGACCGGCGCCCGCCTGCGCTGGTTCGACATCACGGCGGACGGCCGGCTCGATCTGGAGCGAGCGGAGGCCGATCAACTGATCAACCCGCGAACCCGGATCGTGTCGGTGACCTGGGTGTCGAATGTCACCGGCGCCGTCAGTCCGCTGGCGACGATCGCCGACTGGACCCATCAGGTGGGCGCTCAACTGGTCGTCGACGGCTCACAGGGCGTGCCGCACCGCCCGACTGATGTGGCGGCTCTGGGCGCCGACTTGTTGGCCTTCACGGGCCACAAGATGCTTGGCCCCACCGGAATTGGCGGACTCTGGGGCCGGGCTGAGCTGCTGGCGACCTTGCCGCCTTTCCTCGGTGGTGGCGAGATGATCGAGATCGTCCGGATGACGGGATCGACCTACGCCCGGCCGCCGCAGCGTTTTGAAGCCGGTACGCCGCCGATTACGCAAGCCGTCGGTTTGGCGGCGGCCGTCGATTATCTGTCGGCGATTGGCCTCGACGCGATTCAGGCTCACGAACAAGCCCTGACCGAATACACCTTGGCCCGGCTGGCCGAGTTACCTGCGGTCACGGTCTTGGGCCCGACCACGACCGTCGACCGGGGCAGCCCGATCGCTTTCACGCTGGCCGACATCCATCCCCACGACATCATGCAGATTCTCGACTCTTACGGTGTGGCGGTCCGCGGCGGACACCACTGCGCCCGGCCCTTACACGAACGCTTTTCAGCCCAGTCAAGCGTCCGGCTGTCGCCTTATCTCTATACGACGACCGCTGAGATCGACCAGCTGATCGACGCTCTCAAAGCCACCTTGAGCTTTTTCCGGGTCGATCCCGCAGCGCCCGCACAACCAAACCGGCTAACCGGGGGAGGCCGCTGATGGACGTTCAGACTCTCTATCAAGACATCATTCTCGATCACTACAAGGCCAAACACCACAGTGGCCTGCGCCAGCCGTACGACGTCGAAGTCGGCCACGTCAACCCCAGCTGTGGCGATGAGTTGACCCTGCGGCTGACGTTGGACGGGCAGACCATCACCGACGTCTCCTATGAAGCCGTCGGCTGCGCCATCTCCCAAGCTTCGACCTCGATCATGACCGACCTGGTGATTGGCCGCAGCCTTGACCAAGCCGGGCAGCTCTACGACGGTTTCCAGGCGATGTTGGAAGGCCAAGGGAAGATCGAGTTGGACGAGGACGTTTACGGTGACGCCATCGCCTTCCACGGCGTGGCCCAATTCCCGGCCCGGGTGAAATGTGCCTTGCTCGGGTGGGCGGCGCTACGTGATGCGATGGCCCGCAGCCAACTGGAGGAAAGTGCATGACCGAGCCCCTGACAACGCCAGCGGTTACTCCAACCGAAGATGGGTCAGCCGCCGCAGCGGCTCCAGCGACACCGTTCCAACCGCCGGCGCCCCCATCAAAACCGGTCCCAGCGACGGGACCGATCGACTGGTCCACGCTCAATCCGGCTCCTAATCTGGCCTGGCCTCAGACGGATCAAGTGACGCCCAGACCGGTGGCGGCCGACCCCGCTACGTCAACGCCGCCCGAGTCGACCGCGGCGGCCACCTCGCCCGATGCCGCCTCGACTGAGCCGGTTACCTCGACTGAGCCGGCCACCCAAGCCGCTCCGGCCACTCCGGCCTGGTCTTGGGAGCCAGGCCAAACCCCGCCCGAAGAATTGGCGCCGCTGATCGAGGCTCTGAAAGACGTCGTCGATCCCGAATTGGGCGTCAACATCGTCGATCTTGGCTTGGTCTACGGCCTGCTCAAAGACGACGTTGGTCACGTCACGATCGATATGACCTTGACCTCACCGATGTGCCCGTTGACCGATCGCATCGAATACGACACCCAATTCGTCCTCGCCCAGTGGTCGACGACCGTGACCATCAACTGGGTCTGGCTACCGCCGTGGACGATGGACAGTCTGACCGAGGATGGCCGCGAACAATTGCGGGCGATCGGCTACAGCGTTTAGCTAGGCCGTCCGTCAGAAACCACGTCTTCGCGGCTTTCGGTGAGGCGGTTAGCGGTGTTGTCATCGGTTCCGGCCATCCGATGTCGTGCCTGCTTCCGACTGGCTGAACATCCCACTGGCTTGGGCGACTGACATGCCGCCGTCGGCGTGACAAGGTACGCGGTCCACGAGCCGCCAGCCGAGCAGTCAAACCGGGCCGAGCTGTCAGTCGAACCATCTATGATGCCCTTCATGACAACACTGCCTGACCTCGCTTCTGATCCGTCGGCCTCGGCGCCGGTTCGCGTCCCCGACCGGCCGGCTCTGGAAGGTTTGGAAGTCAAGTGGAGTCAGTGGTGGAAGGATCACAAAACCTACGCTTTCCAGCGGCCGCAGCGCCGGGACCAGGTCTTTTCAATCGATACGCCGCCGCCGACGGTGTCCGGTTCACTCCACGTCGGCCACGTCTTTTCCTACACCCACACCGACCTGGTGGCGCGCTACCAGCGGATGCAGGGCAAGAAGGTCTTCTACCCGATGGGTTGGGATGACAACGGTTTGCCGACCGAGCGGCGAGTCCAGAACTATTACGGTGTTCGCTGCGATCCGACGATTCCTTACGACCCCGACTTCGAGCCGCCGCTCAAGCCCGATCCGAAGCGCCAAATCGCCATCAGCCGGGGCAATTTCATCGACCTCTGCCTGGAACTGACGACAGTTGACGAGCAGGCCTTCGAAGATTTGTGGCGGCGGGTCGGCCTGTCGGTCGATTGGAGCCAGCTCTACCAAACCATCGCCCCCGAATCGGTCACGGTTGCTCAGCGGGCCTTCGTCCGGAATTTCCGCCGCCACGAGGCCTATCTCAGCTTCGCCCCGACGTTGTGGGATGTGACCCACCAAACGGCGGTGGCGCAAGCCGAGTTGGAAGACCGGGACACGGCCGGCGCCTTTCACCGGGTGGCTTTCCATCGGCCCGACGGCCAGCCGGTTTACATCGAAACCACCCGTCCGGAGTTGATCGCGTCGGTCTGCGCCCTGATTGCTCATCCCGACGACGCCCGTTATCAGGCGCTCTTCGGGACGATGGTGCGGTCGCCCCTGTTCGACGTCGAGGTGCCGGTGCTGGCCCACCCGGCGGCGGAAATGGACAAGGGCGCCGGGATCGCGATGTGTTGTACGTTCGGCGATTTGACGGACGTTCAGTGGTGGCGGGAACTGCGCTTGCCAACCCGGGCCGTCATTGGCCGCAATGGCCGCTTCCAACTGGAGACGCCCGACTGGCTGGTCAACCCCGCGCCTTACGCCGATCTGGCCGGGAAGACGGTTTTTTCGGCTCGCCAAGTGACAGTCGAACAATTGCGCCAATCGGGTGACTTGGATGGCGAGCCGAAGCCGATTACGCGGCCTGTCAAGTATTACGAGAAGGGCGATAAGCCGCTCGAGATCGTGGCCACGCGGCAGTGGTATTTGACCAATGGCGGTCGCTCGGACGACTTGAAGGCTGCTCTGCTGGAGCGTGGGCAACAGCTGAAGTGGGTCCCGGCCTATATGGAACACCGCTACGAAGACTGGGTTCATGGTCTCAACGGTGACTGGCTGGTCTCCCGGCAGCGCTTTTTCGGTGTCCCCTTCCCGGTCTGGTATCGGCTCGATGAGGCTGGCCAACCGGATTTTGACGAGCCGATCATGGCCAGTGAAGATAGCCTGCCGGTCGATCCGATGCGTGATCCGGCGCCGGGTTTCAGCGCTGACCAGCGCGATCAACCCGGTGGTTTTACGGCTGATCACGACGTCATGGATACCTGGGCGACGAGTTCGCTGACCCCCCAAATCGTCTGCGGCTGGGAGCGTGACCCGGCGCTGTTCGACTTGACCTTCCCGATGGACCTGGCGCCTCAGGCCCACGACATCATCCGGACCTGGTTGTTTTCCCGGGTCGTGCGGTCTCATTTGGAGCATCAGTCGTTGCCCTGGGAGCGGACCGCGCTGTCGGGTTTCGTGGTCGATCCGGACCGGAAGAAGATGTCGAAGTCGAAGGGCAACGTCGTCGTGCCGAGCGACATCCTCGAACGTTTCGGCGCTGACGCCGTCCGCTGGCGGGCGGCCATGGCTCGGCCGGGAGCCGACTCGCCGTTCGACGAAACCCAGATGAAGGTCGGGCGACGTTTGGCGCTCAAACTGCTCAATGTCAGCAAGTTCATCCTCGGCTTCCCCGATAACGACCCGGCGACCTGGCAGCTGTCCGCCGTGACCGAACCGATTGACCAGGCGATGTTGGCCCGGCTGGGTCAGGTCGTCGAGCGGGCGACCGCGGCGATGGAGGCTTTCGAATACGCCGACGCGCTCGAAGAAACCGAACGGAACTTCTGGGTTTTCTGTGATGACTACGTTGAACTGGTCAAAGAGCGGGCCTACGGCGGCCACGGTGCGGCGCCGGCGGCCTCGGCCCGGTCGGCCCTGGGGCTGGCCCTGATCGTTCAACTGAAGTTGTTCGCCCCGTTCTGCCCCTTCGTCACCGAAGAGGTCTGGAGTTGGTGGCACGACCAGTCGATTCACCGGACCAACTGGCCGCTGGCCGCTGAAACCGGTCAATGGCCGGCCAACGATGTCATGTTGGAGGCGGTGGCGGCGGCCTTGGTGGCGATTCGGGGCGCCAAATCGGCCGCCAAGGTGTCGATGAAGGCGGCCGTCGAAACGGCTGAATTCACCGGTCCAGCAGCTGACCTGGGAGCCCTGCGGGCCGTCGAATCCGATCTCAAAGCCGTCGGTCATGTGGCGGCCATGCAGTGGTCGGAAGCTGATGAACCGTTAGCGGTGGCGGTGACACTGGCCGAGGCCTGATGCGTCGCTGGTCGAAGGACCGACGAAGTCACGGTTTCGGCCATGAATAAATCACGAGTTCGGCCATTAGTGCTCTGTCGCGTCTAGATTTTTCCCAACGGAAAAATGACGTATGCGCGGCATCTGGTGGGGCACCCAGCGGCGTTGTTGTCGTCACCGGTAGCCCGGACATAAACAAAGCCCGGGAGTTTGGCTGACTCCCGGGCTGATTTTCCACCCGACCGGAACGTTATGTCCCTTACGTGATCAGTCCAACGAATTCGGCCGCTCAATCATTCCCGCGCGCTCGGTGGCTCGGGGCCGACCGCTGACAGAGCACAACCCGACCCGGCCGTTCGGGCTGGCCAGAAGTTGGCTAGGGTGGCGTTTATCAGCTGGGCAAGGTCGCCTGAAATCAGCCGAGATCAGCGCCGAGGCCAGCTGTGGCCGCTGGTGCAACACCGGTCGAGCAACAACTGTCAGGGCTCGGTCGATCACCTAACCTGTGGCTTCGGCGACAGACCTGGGCGCCGGGGTCAGCGTCCATGAGGAGCCGCCGTGAGAAGACTGAGTGCTGATGTCGTCGTTGTCGGTGGTGGGACGACCGGGGTGGGCGTGGTTCGGGATCTGGCTCTACGGGGTTACCAAGCGGTGCTACTCGACCGGGCCGATTTGGCGCAGGGCACCAGCGGGCGCTTCCACGGCTTGTTGCATTCGGGTGGTCGCTACGTCGTTTCCGATCCGGAGTCGGGCCGCGAGTGTGCCCAGGAGAATGCCATCATCCGCCGGATTCAACCGTCGGCGGTGGAGCCGACCGGTGGTTTGTTTGTTGTCTTACAGGATGACCCGGATCCGACCTGGCCGGATCAGTTCGTGGCCGGGGCGGCCCAGGCCCAGGTGCCGATCGAGGAGATCACCGTGGCCCAGGCCTTGCGTTGGGAACCTCGGCTCAACCCGGCCATCACACGAGCTTTTCGGGTTGAAGACGCCAGCGTCGACGGCTGGCAAATCGCCTGGACCGCCGCCCATTCGGCCCGCCAGCAGGGGGCTCAGATTCTGACCTACACCGAGGCGACCGCTATCCACCAGTCGGGCGGTCAGGTCAGCGCGGTGGCGGCGCTTGACCGCAAAACCGGTGAAGAGGTCATCGTCGAGTGTGGTTTCGTGCTCAACTGTGCCGGTCCTTGGGCTGGCCGGGTGGCCGAATTGGCGGGTTGTCAGCCGGTCAACGTGGTGCCGGGCCGGGGCATCATGGTGGCCGTCAACCGCTACACCAACGTCTGTCTCAACCGCTGTATCAAACCCTCTGACGGTGATCTTTTGGTGCCCTCACATGGGGTTTCGATCATGGGCACGACTGATGTCCGGGCGGCCGATCCGGATCAACTTGAGATTCCCCGGTCCGAGGTCCAGCAGATGATGGACTCGGCTGAACTCTTGGCGCCGGGTTTTCGCCAGGCCCGTTGTCTCCACGTCTGGTCGGGCGCC
>JAISGZ010000243.1 GCA_031262845.1 Propionibacteriaceae bacterium
GAAGCGGTCGTCTCCTGCCCCGACGCCGACAGCATCTACGAAATCCCCAAGGTCCTCCACAACGAAGGCCTCGACGCCTACGTCGTGCGGCGACTCGGCGTGTCGTTCCGGGACGTCGATTGGCAGGCCTGGGATGACCTCCTAGACCGGGTCCACCACCCGAAAGAGGAAGTCCGGATCGGTCTGGTCGGCAAATACATCGACCTGCCAGACGCCTATTTGTCGGTTTCGGAAGCCCTGCGGGCTGGGGCTTTCGCCAACCGGGCCAAAGCTGTCATTGAGTGGATCAAGTCCGACGATTGCGAGACACCAGCCGGTGCCGCCCACGCCCTCGGTCACCTCGACGGCGTGCTCATCCCTGGTGGCTTCGGTATCCGGGGTGTCGAAGGCAAGATCGGCGCCATCCGCTACGCCCGTGAACATCAACTGCCGATTCTCGGGTTGTGTCTGGGACTTCAGTGCATGGTCATGGAAGTGGCCCGTGACCTGGCCGGGCTGACCGACGCCGCCTCGACTGAATTCGACCCTGAGACGCCTTACCCGGTGATCGCGACGATGGCCGAGCAGGTTGACATTCTGTCCGGTGACGGTGACCTCGGGGGCACGATGCGGCTCGGCGCCTATCCGGCCGAACTCGTGCCCGGCTCGCGCGTCGCCCGTCTCTACGGCACGACTACGGTCAGCGAACGCCACCGGCACCGCTACGAAGTCAACAACCGTTACCGACCCGAACTGGAGGCCGCCGGGCTGATCATCTCCGGCACCTCGCCCGATTCTCGGCTGGTCGAATTCATCGAACTGCCGGCCGACCAGCATCCGTTCTTCGTCGCCACCCAAGGCCACCCAGAACTGAAATCACGGCCGACTCGGCCTCATCCGCTGTTTCGCGGCTTGATCGAAGCCGCCTTAACCCGGAAGCTATCGAATCGGCTACCCGTCGAGGAGTCGTGAACCGGTGATCGGAAGACAACCATGACCCTGCCCGGACCAACCTGGCCGGCGGCCGAGGTAGCAGATCAGCCGCTGCTCTGGCCAGCCCGCGAACAAGCCCGCATGGAGGGCTTGATTTCGACTTTTGTGACCGATCAGGTGACAACGCCAACCGGGGAAGTCGTCCAACGGGACTGGTTACGGCACCCTGGCGCCGTGGCCGTGATCGCCCTCGACGCCGACGACCGGATCGCGGTCGTCCATCAATACCGCCACCCAGCCGGTTTCCGGCTCGTCGAAGCCCCGGCTGGGCTGCTGGACGTCGACCACGAGCTGGCGGTTCGGGCAGCGCAACGGGAATTGGCCGAGGAAGCCCAACTACAAGCCGCCGATTGGCGAGTCCTGGTCGATCTGTTCACCAGCCCCGGGTCAAGTCAGGAGTCGATCCGGATTTTCCTGGCACAAGATTTAAGCCCGACGCCCCGGCCGGACGGTTTCGTCGTCGAAGGTGAAGAAGCCGATATGGCCTTGGGCTGGGCCCGGGTCGACGATGTCATCGACGCGGTCTTGAATGGCCGGGTCCAGAGCCCAACTCTGATCGCTGGAGTGCTGGCGCTGCAAGTTGCCCGAACTGCCGGTGGCTTCGACCGTCTGCGTCTTGCCACCGCCCCGTGGCCGGCCCGCCAGGTCAAACACGACCGTGACCTGGCCGATGCCGCGCGCTGACGTCAGGTGACCGGCCGGTCTCACCCCGCACTGCCCGATCAACCGGGTCGGGGTGACAGCGTCTGGGCCGAACCGGTCCAGGACTACCTCGACCACATTCAAGTCGAGCGCGGTTTGTCGACCAACACGGTGGCCGCTTACCGGCGTGACCTGGCCGCCTACGTGACCTACCTGAACCAGGCTCAAGTGGCCGGCCCGGAAGCCATCACGCCGGTGCTGGTGGCCGGTTTTGCGACAGCTCTCCGCCACCGTGGTTTGGCGACTTCCAGCATCAACCGCATGGTCGTGGCCGTCCGCGGACTCCACCGCTTCTGGGCCAGCGAAGCCATCACCGCGACCGATCCGGCCCACGACGTCGAACCGCCGGCGATCGGTCAGCGGCTGCCGAAAGCCCTGGCGATTGACCAAGTGATGGCCCTGATCGCAGCCGCCGGGGCTGAGGGTCCAGAGGCCGGGCCAGTCGAATTACGCGATGGCGCCCTGTTGGAGTTGCTTTACGGTACGGGCGCGCGGATTTCCGAGGTGACGGCGCTTGATGTCGACGAAATTCGGCGGTTGCTCGGTGACGACGATCTCGGCCTGACCCTGGTCGGCAAAGGCGGCAAAACCCGAGTCGTGCCAGTCGGCCACTTCGCCCGGGCGGCCCTCGAAGCCTGGCTGGTCCGGGGGCGTCCGGCTCTGGCCCGGCGCTCGGCCCAACCCAGTCCAGCGCTCTTCCTCAACGCCCGCGGTGGCCGTTTGAGTCGGCAATCGGCTTTTCACCGGATTCACCAGGTGGCGACGCGAGCCGGCTTGGCGGCCGATATCTCACCCCACACCCTGCGCCACTCCTACGCCACCCACCTGATCGACGGTGGGGCCGATGTCCGGGTGGTTCAAGAACTGCTTGGCCACGCTTCCGTGGCGACGACCCAGATTTACACCCTGATCACCGTCGACCACCTCCGTGAGGTTTACCGGATGGCCCACCCCCGGGCCTTGTAAAACCGCCTTTGACTACCTCTTTCAGCTGGCTGGCAGGCGCTGTTAAAGCGATTGTTGGGGTGGCTAGAAGGACGATTGAACAGCTGTAACCGGGCCGCTGGGAAACCGCTAAGCTGACCGAGTGACATCCCCGGTGGTTCAAGGAGGCAATGACGTGGCCACATCCGCCGAGGCCACTGTGAACGGTCCCGCGCTCGGTCCCACAGGTCGGCCCTGGCCCGAATTGCCGGAGCCGAAGCCGCGCGATCCCGAACAAACCGCCGCGGTCGTGATTGCGCTCTGTAATCAGAAGGGCGGGGTCGGCAAAACCACGACCACGATCAATCTCGGGGCGGCGCTGGTTGAGCTGGGCCGCCGGGTTCTGCTGGTGGACTTCGACCCCCAAGGCTCTTTGTCGGTCGGGCTCGGGATCAATCCTCATAGCCTCGATATCACGATCTACAACCTGCTGGTTGGGCCGCGGCTCGACCCCCACGGCGTGGTCGTCAATTCATCGATGCTGGGACTCGACATCCTGCCAGCCAATATCGACTTGTCAGCCGCTGAAGTCCAGCTGGTCTCCGAAGTCGCTCGGGAATACACCTTGTCACGGGTACTGGAGCCGCTCAAAGCCGATTACGACGTCATCCTGATCGACTGTGCGCCGTCGCTCGGGTTGCTGACGGTCAACGCCCTGACCGCCGCCGATGGCGTCATCATCCCGTTAGAAGCCGAGTTCTTCGCTCTGCGCGGTGTGGCCATGTTGACCGACACGATCAACAAGGTGACTGAACGGCTCAACCCTCAACTCGAGTTGGTCGGCATCCTCGGCACGATGTTCGACGGCCGCACCTTGCACAACCGGGAAGTCATGGAGCGGGTGATCGAAGCCTTCGGTGACAAGGTCTTTCACGTGGCGATCCGGCGGACCGTGAAATTCCCGGAGACAACCGTGGCCGGTGAGCCGATCACGACCTACGCCAGCGGTTCACCAGCCGCTGAACAGTACCGTCATCTGGCCCGGGAGGTGTTGCAACGATGTCCCGCCGCGTGAACTTACCGGGGGCGTCGGAGCTATTCCGGGGCACCGGCACCCCACCAGCCAAGACCAAGTCGACCACCAGCCGGACCACCAAGTCACAGACGTCAGACGCCGATCGCCCGGTGGCGGCTTCTGGTCGCGTCCGCCACGACGAAAAGATCACGGTCTACGTGTCGGCCGATGAACTGATCGCCCTCGAACAAGCCCGCTTGATCCTGCGGAAGGGCGGTGTCGTGGTCGACCGGGGACGATTGGTCCGGGGAGCGATTGCCAGTGCCCTCGACGATCTGCAGGCCCGCGGCTTGAAAGCCGATATCGTCCAGCGGCTGGGCGATTTGTAAAACTGTGACCGTGGTGTCTGACTCACCGGCGGTTGCTTCGCCGCCCAGTCCCGAGCCGGGCTTCTCGGTCCGGCTTGATGTCTTCGAAGGGCCGTTCGACCTCCTGCTGAGCTTGATCGCCAAACACAAACTCGACATCACCGAGGTTGCCCTGTCCCAGGTGACCGATGACTTCATCGCCTACATCCGCCTTCAAGGCCCCGACTGGGACCTCGACCAGACCAGTCAATTCCTGGTCGTGGCGGCGACCTTGCTGGATTTGAAAACCGCCCGGTTGCTACCTCAAGGGGACATCGACGACCCCGACGATTTGGCCTTGCTCGAAGCCCGTGACCTCTTATTTGCTCGGCTTCTGCAATACCGGGCTTTCAAAGAAGTCGCTGGCTGGTTGTCTCAACAGTTGTCCGAACAGGCCCGCCGGGCAGCCCGGCCGGGTGGTCTGGAAGAACCTTTCGCCCAACTGTGCCCCGAGGTTCAACTCAAACTGACGCCGGCCGACTTGCGGGCCTTGGCCGAGCGGGCGATGATCCCGGCTGAGGTGCCGACCGTGTCGATGGCGCACGTTTGGGTGCCGCAGGTGTCGGTGGCCGAAGAAGCCGTCTGGGTGGCCGAACGGCTGGCTCAGACCGGCCGGACGACCTTCCGTGACTTGGTCGCCCAGGCCGCCAGCCGGCTGGTCACGGTGGCCCGCTTCCTGGCCATCCTGGAATTGTTCCGCTCCGGCGCCGTCAGTTTCGAGCAACTCGACCCGTTGGCCGATCTCGTCATCACCTGGACCGGCGGCGACGACACTGCGGTCACCGTGGTTGACGATTATGATGCCGTGCCCGAGGAGGAGACATGACCGTTGACCGTGAGTTGACCGAAGACCGTGACGAGTTGAATTCAGCCGCCGAACTGGTGGAGTTGGCGCCGGAGCGAGTGCCGGCGGCGCTGGAAGCACTGCTGATGATGGCGACCGAACCGATCAGTGAAGTTGATCTGGCCACTGGTTTAGGGGTTAACCCGGCTGAGGTGACGGCCGCCCTGGCCGACTTGGTCGAGTTCTATCGCCAAACTGGTCGCGGCTTTGAATTACGTCAGGTCGGCGCTGGTTGGCGGTATTACACCCACCCCGATTTGGCTGAGGTCATCGGCCAGTCGGTTTTAGCCGGTCAACACAGTCGCTTGAGCCAAGCCGGTCTCGAAACCCTGGCCGTCATCGCTTACTTGCAACCGATCAGCCGTTCCCGGATCGCGGCCATCCGAGGGGTCAACGTCGATGGGGTAGTCCGGACCTTGCTGGCCCGGGACTTGATCATCGAAGCCGGGCGGGACGAAGCCACCGGTGCTGGTCTGTTGTCCACGACCGACTACTTCCTCGAACGCATGGGCTTGTCAGGGCTTGATCAATTGCCACCACTGGCGCCGAATCTGCCCGATGCGGCGCAATTGGACGCCGAACTCAGCCAAATCGTGGCCACCTCGATGGGCGGAAATGATCGGGAAACCGAACCTGGCCCGGATGAGAGCCAACCGCTGGTGACCCAGCACAGTGAAGGAGTGATCTGATGACGGAACCAGACCAAGGCAGCGGCGAGATGGACTGGCCTCAGGCGAGCGACGAACAGATCACCAACTCAGAGTCAGGCCCGTCCACCTGGTCCGAGCTGGCCGCGGTTGCAGCCGATACGTCTTCGACCAACGATGACCAGGCCGTCTTTGACCGGTCCGAGGCGGCCGCAGCGGCAGACGATGAGTCTCCGGCCCACGATGACCAGGCCGTCAGGGATCAGTTCGAGACGGCCCCGGCTGAGACTGCGATCCGATTGCAAAAGGTCTTGGCGGCGGCCGGTGTCGCTTCCCGGCGGGCTTCGGAAGAACTGATTGCCGACGGCCGGGTCGAAGTCAACGGCCAGGTCGTCACAGTTCTCGGTACCCGTGTCAACCCCGCCACCGACCACATTCGGGTCGACGGTTCCCGCCTACCACCGCAGCGCCATCACCTCTACTTCGTGCTCAACAAACCGCGCGGCGTCGTCTCGACGTTGTCCGATCCCCAAGGTCGGCCGACTCTGGCTGAGTATCTGCCGCCCCGAGTCGGGCGGCTGTTCCACGTCGGCCGACTCGACACCGACACCTCCGGCTTGATCGTCTTGACCAACGACGGTGATCTGGCCCAACGGCTGAGCCATCCCCAATATGAGGTCTCGAAGACCTACATGGTCGAGGTCGATGGGGCGGTCGACCGGGCGACCTTGCAGCGACTGTCCCAAGGCGTGCGTCTGGAAGACGGTCTGATGAAGCCCGACCAGGTCAAACTGATCGACAGCACCGGTCAGAAGTCGCTCCTTAAAGTGACCTTGCACTCGGGCCGCAATCGGGTTGTACGGCGGCTGTTCGAGGCTGTCGGCCATCCGGTCCGGAAGCTGGCCCGAGTTCGGATCGGTCCGATTCGGTTGGGCCATCTGCCGGTCGGTCAAACCCGGCCGTTGACACGGTTGGAGCTGGGGGAGTTGTTTGACGCCGCTCAGTTGTGAGCTGTCGTACCCGAACCTCCATTCTTCAGCCCAGATCTGGTTGGCGGAATGGGTTGACTCCGCTCACGGGCGAGCCCACTAGGGCCAACTTTTCCCTCGAATTCCGTTCGGAGAGGCGAAACCAGACCTTGGTGTCTCGTTCTCACCTCCCTGAGGCAGTCGGTTTCGTGGTGTAGCCTGCCCTGGTGAAAATGCGCCGTTTAACCCTTGTTGGTTTTCTCGCCCTCGCCTTAACCGGTGGCCTGACGGCTTGCTCGGGCGACGCAACCGAAGAACCGACCGCTGAGACCAGTTCGGCTGAGGCCACTGAGACCGAAGCCGAAGTGATCGAAGAACCGTCGGCCGAACCGACCGAGTCGGCGTCGCCCGAGGCCACGGAAACGGCGCCGGCGATCCCAGCCTCGACCAATTTGGACGCCCTGACCGTGACCGGTGACCAGGGAGCCAAGCCGACCGTGACCGTACCGGCACCGTGGGCGATCAACCGGTCACAAAACAAAGTTTTAGAAGCCGGCGACGGACCCCTGGTGTTGCCAGACAGCATCGTGCGGCTCAACTACCTCGGCGTTAACGGCCGCACCGGTGAAGTCTTCGACAATTCCTATGACACCGGTGCGCCGGCGGCCTTCAGCCTGTCGGGCGTGGTGGCTGGTTTCGCCAAGGGGCTAACCGGTCAGAACGTCGGCAGCCGGGTACTGATGGCGATGCCGAGCGACGACGGTTACGGCGAATCCGGGTCGGGTGACAAAATCCAAGCCGGTGACTCGTTGATTTTCGTGGCCGAGATTCTCGCCGTCTCACGGACCGGAATTTCCGGTGAGGCGGCGGCGTCGCCCGATGGTCTGCCCCAGGTCAGCGGCGATCTCGAGCCCCTGGTGACCTTGCCGAATAACCCCCAACAACCGGCAGAAGTCCAAGTGGCCACGATCATCACTGGCGATGGCCCAGCCGTCACCGAGGGCGGCCAACTTCAGGTCAACTACGTTGAATACGCCTGGAATGGCGACAACCTGAAGTTTATTCGGCAGACCTATGGCACGGGCGCCGGCGCCATCTATTCAAGCTTGAGCAGCGCCGTGCCAGCCTGGTCGGCCCTCGCCGGTGCGACCGAAGGCAGCCGGGTCCTGATCGTGTCACCGCCGGCTCAGGCATATCCCAACGGCGATGCTGAGATCGGGGTCGCGGCCGGAGATTATTCGGTCTGGGTGGTTGACGTTCTGTTTGCCGGGTAGTTCGTCCCTCGTACACAGTTACACGAGAATCGTGTAGTCGCGGCACCTCGTATCGGTCCAGGTATTTTCCTGGACCGACTCTTCACCAGAGTTGACCATTCCGCCGTTGACTACGAAGGAAACATCCCCGGATGGCTTTTTCTCTGGTTTGACTGTGGACTAATTCCCGGCCACTAATTCGGGCGGCAGAACCCAGGGCTTCAGCGGGATGCGATCCCAGTCGAACTGGTCGGTCAAAGCCGCCAGATCGGTTTCGTCGGCGCTGGTCAAACCCAGCGACTGACCGATCAGGCCGAGCAGACGAGGGACAGTCCAACCCTGATTGATTAGACGGTCGAGACTGATGGCGCCATCACGTTTGGCTAGTCGAGTGCCGTCGGGCCCGACGACCAGCGGGAGATGGGCGTAATCCGGTACGGGCAAACCCAGTTGTTCGGCCAGCCAGGCTTGGCGAGGTGTCGACGACAACAGGTCATCCCCCCGTACGACCTGGTCAACCCGCTGGTAAGCGTCATCGACCACGACCGCGAAGTTGTAGGCGAAGATGCCGTCACTACGGCGGATGACAAAGTCATCAATCGGTTGGTCGATCGGTCCGGCTAAGCGGTCGGTCAGCCAATAGACAACGTCGTCGGTCCGAATCCGCAGGGCCGGTGGGCGTTCTTGTCGGAGTTGTTCGCGATCAGCCGTGCTGAGTTGGCGGCATGTGCCGGGGTAGGGTCGTAAACCGTCGCTGGCGTGGGGCGCTTGGGCCGCAAGGGCGATTTCCCGGCGGGAACAAAAACACTCGTAGACCCGGTCACTCAACTGGTCCAAGGCCGTCTGATAAGCCAATTCCCGGTCCGACTGATAGAGCACGGGGCCATCGTGGGTCAATCCCAGCCGAGTTAGGTCGTCGAGTTGGCCCTCGGCGATGCCACGGGCGGCTTGAATTCGGTCACGGTCGAGGTCGTCCACCCGCCAGTGGAATTGACGGCCACTGTGGCGAGCCGCCAGATAGGCCGCCACCGCGGTCCGCAGATTGCCGAGATGGAGCGGTGAAGTCGGCGTGGGGGCGAAACGGCCGGCGCCAGTCACCTGATTCACAGTTCTCCTCATCGTCTCCCGGCTCCTTCAGACCGCCCGAGTGGCTTGGCCCCGAAGACCGCGGGGGCGTGACAAAATGGCATCGTACGCTTTCTACTCTGACGAAACTATGGCATCACCGCGCAAATCCGAACGACTGATCAACCTCGTCATCTGCCTGTTAGCGGCCCGGCGCTTGATCACCCGGGAGGAAATCCGGGCCAGTGTCGACGGTTACAGTGGCTTGTCCGAAGCCAGCTTCCAACGGACCTTCGAACGCGACAAAGACGAGTTGCGGGCTTTAGGGCTGCCGCTTGAGGTCGGGCCGACCGACGCCTGGAGTGATGGGGCCGACGGCTACCGGATTCGCCGGACCGATTTCGAGTTACCAGCCCTCAAGCTGACAGCGGCCGAATCGACGCTGGTGGGATTGGCGGCCCGGGTCTGGCAAGAGGCGGCTCTGGCCGACGCCACCAGCCGGGCGATCACGAAGCTGAAAGCCGCCGGCGTGGCCGTAACCGGTGACCGGCTGGTGGCCGTGGCGCCCGCCCTGCCCAGTCGTGAACCGGCCTTTAACACCCTCTGGCAAGGCTGGTTGACCCGAACCCCTGTGACTTTCACTTATCACGGTCAGGCGCGCGTCTTCGAGCCGTGGAAACTGATTCTGCGTCAAGGCCAGTGGTACGCCGTCGGCCGAGACCGGGCCGCCGGACCCCGGCTGTTCAAACTCTCCCGGATCACGGATACGCCACAGCTGGTCACCGGTGAGCCGCCGTTCGCCACCGTCAGCCCGGCCGAATTGGCGACCCAAGCCAACCGTTTGGCTGAACCCGAAGCGACCGGTCAAGCCCGCTTGGCGATTCAGCCGGACGCCGCGCCGGCGCTGCGCCGTCGGGGTCAGCGGCTCGACCAAGCCGGTCCAGCCGGGTACAACCTGTTCACCGTGCCTTACGCCCGCGACAGTGACATCGTCGATGAAGCCGCGGCCGCCGGGGCGGCCGTCTTGGTGCTGGACCCGCCGGCTTTGCGGGCCCAGGTGGTAGAGCGGCTGTCCTGGGTTGCTCACGGTGGTGAGAGGTCGAGGTCCTCGGAAACTGCTGTCAGCGTCGTGAAAACCGCTACTGACCAGCGGAAACAACCTCCGGCTGAGGCTCGGTCCGAGGAAACTCCCAGGGCGGTGAACCGTCCGGCCGAGGTGCCGACGGCGGCCGCCCAGGTGGCGCGGCTGTTGCTGCTGATCCCGTATTTACAAACTCATCCAGGCATCTCCCTGGCCGAGGTGGCGACGACTTTTCAGATGGCTCCGGAACAGGTCCGGCAGGATCTCACGGTGGCCTTCATGTGTGGCCTACCGGGTGGTCTGCCTGGTGACCTGATTGATGTCGACCTGGATCTGGTCGATGACGAGGGCGTCATCTATCTGACCAACGCCGACGTTTTACGGCGGCCGCTGCGGCTCAGTCCCGATGAGGCGATGGGTCTGATCGTGGCTCTGCAAGCGGTCCGTGAGGTCGGGCCGAACACGATCGCGCCGACGATTGACGGGTTACTTGACAAATTGGCGGCCGTGGCGCCGGCCCAAGTGGCGCCGCCGACCGTTACCGTGGCCGCTGGGCAGGACACGATCCGGGCTCAACTGCTGCGGGCGATCAGCCAGGCCGAACAAGTCGAATTGACCTATGACGGCTTGTCGCGGGGGCAAACCACCAAGCCAGTGGTGGATCCGGTGCGATTATTGGTCGAAGACGGGGTCGGCTATCTGTCGGCCTGGTCCTGGGACCGGCAGGCCTGGCGAACCTATCGGCTGGACCGGGTGGTCGCGGTTCGGCCGACTGGTCAGTTGGTGGTCAATCATGGTGACGAACCGGAGCCCGGCTCGTGGTTACGGACCTTGGCCAGCGCACCGCCGGTCCGTTTGTTGGTTCATGCCGCTGGCCAGTGGATTCGTGAGTATTACCCGGTGACGGGGCAAGTGTCGTTGCCCAATGGCGATATCGAGTTGACCTTACCGGTGGCCGATCCAGCCTGGCTACGGTGGTTGTTACTCCGCCTGGGACCGGCTGCTGAAGTCATCGACGCGCCGACGGTCGTGGCCGATCTGGCTGATGTGGCCCGGCAAGCCTTGGCGGCTTACGACGCCGCCGGGCTGGGTCAGTGACCGTCGAGTCCCTGATTTTTACGGCCACTGAAACCCGGTGGCGGACGCAGAGCGCACGATCCTGAATCAGATCCTGGATCGGTGGCGGCCGCCTCAGATATTCAGCACCCCCTTGACCCTGACCCGGCCGCTGGGACTGTCAGAGCCGGTTGCTAGTGTGACCTTGGTTGTCAAGTGGACACTCATGTTTCCTCACAGTCAGAGCGTCTCACCGAGCAGAACCGCCGACCGATCAGCCCACGTTTCGGTCGGTCTCTGAGTCGTCCAGGTTGGCTCTCTCACCGAGGTGAGAGGTTGAGGAAACACAGTTGGTGTAGCGGCAGACGACCGGCGGCGCTGTCAAATCTCGCCGGTCACCTGTTCGGTGGTAACCGGTCAGGCGATGACAGTGATGGCCCTCAGACCTGAGCCCAAGGTCTGAGACAGCTGAGAGCTGAAGGGATAGTTGTGAAAAGACATCGGTTGTGGCCGCGGCCACTAGTTGGTTTGGTTACTCTCAGCCTGGTCGGCGGTTTACTATTCGTCGCTAGCAATCAGGCCCAAGGCGCCAACACGGTGCCGTTTACCGAGCGTTTCTCGGCTAATGCCAACGGCGCCGTGGTGACGATTGGCAATAACTCCCTCAGTTGCGCCCCGAGTAATAACTGTACGAATGCCCAAAACGGTGGCAGTTTCGATAACAACTCTTTTATTATGCAGAATCAGGACGTCGACTCTGACTCGTCAACTTTTAATTCCAGTTCCTCGCAGCTGGATTTGCCGGCCGGCGCCACCGTGTTATGGGCCGGACTGTACTGGGGGGCGCGCTTGAACGCCGGTGGCAATGGTCAGGCGGCAACCCAATTCGGTCCCCGGACGAGTATGAAGTTCAAAACTCCAGGGATGAGCGATTATCAGACGCTGACCACCCAAGCCGAATTTGGCCCCAACAGTAGTAGTTCGAACGCCTACCAGGAATTTGTCGATGTCACGGCTTTGGTTCAACAAGCCGGGAACGGTGATTATTGGGGCGCTAATGTGGCGGCCGGTACGGGTTATGACCGTTATGGCGGTTGGGCTCTAACCGTCGCCTACCAGGCGCCCGGTCTACCTTTGCGAAATCTCAGTGTCT
>JAISGZ010000003.1 GCA_031262845.1 Propionibacteriaceae bacterium
ACGACAACTCGCTGAGAACCTCACCGGAACCAGCGTCCAACACCACCTGCCAAGCTGGCTCGGGCCGTAAGATGACCGAGTCGGTGCGATCACCAACCGGGCTGCGGGCTTCACTCGAACCAGACCTGGCCTGAGGTGGTGTCCTGGCTAGGGTGACGCTAGGAATAGTTCGACACCGCGACAGGGCACAAGGTGCTCAAGCAAGACACTGACCGGCATTCATCATGACCGCGGATCAGAGCGAAGGAGTCCTCGATGGGAGACAGTCAACCAACCGTGCTACTCGTTTACGGCAGCCGGTTCGGGCAGAGCAAAAAAATTGCTCTCGCAGTCGGTGAGGTTCTGCAAGAGCGTGGAGTGGCTGTTGACGTGCAGGAATTGTCTCGCCAATTACAACCCGATCCTCCACGTCACGTCGGCTTCGCCTTGGTGACTTCGGTTCGCTATGGCCATTTTGATCCTCAAGCGGCTCGCTTCATCGACCGCTACCGTTCGTGGCTGGAGAGCGTGCCGACCTTGCTCATGACGGTGTCATTGACCGCCCGCAACCCCGAAAAACGGGATCCCACGATCCACCTCTACACCCGCAAATTCCTCGCCAAAACCGGCTGGACACCTAGCCACACCGAGGTTGTCGCCGGCGCCTTGGAGTACCCGCGCTACAACTTTTTCGACCGCAAGGCGATCCAACTGATCATGCACATGACACAGGGTCCGACCGATCCGACAGTCTCGATTGAATACACCGATTGGGACCAGGTTCGCCAGGCCGCCGCCGACTACGCCATCGCTTGGCAGTAACAAATTGGGTATTGACCCGGCGCGGGGCTCAAAGAAAAGGCTCGGGACAGAAAACTCTTGTCCCGAGCCAATACTTTGGCGGTGACGGTGGGATTTGAACCCACGGAGGGTTGCCCCTCTCACGCTTTCGAGGCGTGCTCCTTCGGCCACTCGGACACGTCACCGGGGGTCATCGTACATGACGGTGCGACTCCGACGGCCCACGAACCTGAAGGTGAAAACCGGCTTGTTCGTGTCCTCACTCTGAGTCCGACAGCCACCTCACTTCCGCCTCCCCCTGAGGCCACCCGCCATTAACACCGTCAGTCCATGACCACCCAGTGTCATCAATCCAAGAACTTAAGCATCGTCAACCTATGACGCTCATTCATCTTTGAAACCCCGGCCGGCCCTGGCCGATCCGCAAATACTTCAGACGGAACGTCACATCTGACGACCATCCGTCTGTGAAGCCCCCGCCTAACCCGCGGTTCCCTCAGCCGACTGTCGGACCCGCCAGTTATCCTTAACCGCATGACGCAGCCGAGGTCGTGGCCTCCACCACCACCCGATGACACCGGGTCGGCTGCGTCGCGCCCACCCGCGCCAGCTCCAGCGCCCAACCCGATACCTGAACCGCTTGATTCAACACCTGAGTCGACGGAGAACTCGCCAACCCCGCAGACGACGGCCGACCCAACAAGTCGTCCCACTTCGCCACGCCCGCCCGCTACTCAGGATTCAGTCACCACCGCCCGGCTTCCAGTCTCAGACCCACACCAAACAGCGCCAGCTTCGTCACCAGAGCCCACCGCCCCGCCACGTCCCCCCGTTACCGCCTCACGTCTCCCCAGGCCGTCTCAACTTTGGTCGGATTCCTCAACGACTCAGACCCCTGCTCCAGCTGCCGCTTCCCACCCGGGTCCCCCCGGTCCTGAGCCTTCTTCAGTTCCTTCCCGAACGGTCGAACGCCCGATCAAATACATTCGTCCGAGTCCCCAGAATCGTGAATCCTCGTCAGGAACACCTCCACGTCAAGCTGGACCGACCGGATTCCCCACTCCACCCGGCGTCCCACCCGAATCTCCAAGTCAGCTGACCGCGCGTTCGTGGCCACCACCAACCGGACAGCCAAACGACGCCCCACGACCACCCGCTGCCCCATCAGCCCAATCCCCCGGAGGCGCCTGGACGCCGCCAGTTGGACAACCACAAAGTGTCCCCCGAGCCAACACACCACCATCGCCCCCCAGCGGGCAACCTTTCTTCGCCGCTCAGCCCCCGTCAGTGCCTCGACCACCATCCACCCACGCTGGTCCGCCCAGTGAGCGCCTTCTTCAAGCTGGTCCGCCCCAGCCACCACGTCAACCAACCGCGCGCCCTTGGCCGCCTCCAACCGGACAACCGGCCAGTACTCAGCAACCAAGCGCTGCCCCATCGCCACAGCCTCACGGACACACCTGGCCAGCACCGGCTGGACAACCAGCCAGTAACCAACGGCCGAACGTTCCTTATGCCCAACGATTGAACGTCTCTCGCAACCAACGGCCAAGCACTCCCTCTACGTCTCAACCCAACGGGCAATCTTGGCCACCACCCAACGGCCAACCACCCGCCTCCCAACGGCCCAACGCTGCCCCATCACCCCAACCCCACGGACGTGCTTGGCCACCACCGAATGGACAACCAGCCAGTACCCAGCGATCGAACAGCCCTGGTTCCCAACAGCTGAACGTCCCCCCATCGCCACAACCCCACGGACACGCCTGGCCACCACCGACTGGCCAACCGGGCACCCAACAGCCGAACGTTTCCTTCCCACCTCAACCCAACGGGCGTTCTTGGCCACCACCAACCGGCCAACCGCTCAACACCCAACAGTCGAGTCCTTCCTTACCGCCTCAGCCCAACGGCGGAGCCTGGCCACCGCCGACCAACCGTCCGGTCTCCCCGGCCACGCTGACCTGGCCCTCAGCGCCCCAGGCCTGGCCACCCCCGTATACCGCCACAACCACCCGGAACGCCTGGCCGGCGACTCGTCCGACCCAGTCTCCGTGGGGACCGCCGACCGGCCCCCCGAGTGGCTTTCCACCGGTCCCCAGCGGCTGGCCGACGCGGCCGACGCCGTGGGCGCCACCACGAAAACCGCGGAAGACAGGCGTCCGGGCAATTGCCATCGTGGTCGCCGTCTTGCTGATCGTCGGCCCGACGATCGTCGGTTCGGGCGCCAACTTCATCAAGACCTCGAATAACGAGCCTCCCGTCGCGACTCCGACGTCCGTCGCCAGTAGCCAGCCGAGACCATCCGCCGCCCCGCCGACCTACGCCGGGGAAAGTACGGGTCCGCGTTTCAGCCAGTGGCCCGAAAATCCCTACCCACCCGAGCTGGTGTACCCGGAAACCGAGTCCGACTTGGACTTTTACCTCAACAGCAACTCGCTTTACGACCAAACTCTGGCTCCGACCGCGTGCAGCGTCGGCACGGTCGACCTAGCGACCGCTTCGTTCGACGAGTTGGACCGTTACATGACCGACCTGGTGGCCTGTCTGATGGACGCTTGGGACGACCCGGTTTACGCCGCTGGCTACGAGTTACCGCGCCCCAGCGTGACGATTTACAGCGAAGGCTTCACGACCAAGTGCGGCCAAGCCCCGGCCTACAACGCCTTCTACTGTGGCGCTGACCAGCAGTTGTACTACTCCTACGACCTGGTCCAGCTCTTCTCGCCCGACCTGCGGGAAGCCCGCTTCATGACCGAGGCCATCATGGCCCACGAATTCGGCCACACAGTCCAGGGCCGAACCGGCATCCTGACCTCCGAGGCCTACTACCAAGAAGAAGCCGCCACGCCCGAAGACGAAGCTCTTTGGAGCCGGAGGACCGAACTCCAGGCTGACTGTTTCTCTGGCCTCTTCCTCAACAGCATCAGTCAAGGCTCCGGCTTGACCGCCCAAGACCAGGCCAATATCTCCCAGATGTTCGCCCAACTCGGCGACCCACCGCTGGGCGGCGACCACGGTCGCAGCGCCAGCCGCCAATACTGGTTCCACGTCGGTATCAGCAACAACTGGATCGGCGCCTGCCAAACCTTCACGGTTCCGGCGGACCAGGTCAGCTGACTCGGCGAATCGTCGCCATTGGGGTGAGGATTCGACGGCTTGTGCCGTGTCGCTACTAGGAAGTCAGCTGACCCGGCGCACCGTCGCCGTCGCCATGGCCGCAATCCCTTCACCACGGCCGGTAAAACCCAACCCGTCGGTCGTTGTCGCCGCCAGCGCGACCGGCCCACCAAGTGCCTGCGACAAGACCTCTTGAGCCTCGGCCCGGCGCCCGCCCAGCTTCGGCCGCTGACCGATCAGCTGAACCGCCACATGGACCACCTGATAACCAGCCGCCCGCACTCGCCGGGCCGTTTCAGCCACCAGGGTGACCCCAGACGCGCCCCTCCACTGTGGGTCAGCCGTCCCAAAATGGGTTCCCAAGTCGCCGATCCCGGCGGCCGTGAACAGTGCGTCACAGATCGCGTGCGCCACCGGGTCACCATCCGAATGGCCGTCCGGCCCGACCAGCTCATCCGGCCACACCAGCCCAGCCACTGCCATCGCCCGGCCTGGCACCAACCGATGGGTGTCAAAGCCAATCCCCGTCTGAATCTCGCCCCCAACCGCATCAGCAGTAGTCGTAGCGGCTACCGGCACCCGACCCAACGCAACTGTTTCCCTCGTCATCGTCATCTCCGTGTTCACATTCCCCGTCACCTCGGCGAGCCCGTGTTCAACCACAGTCTCAGCCAACGCCCAATCGAGCGGATACGTCACCTTGAACGCCAGTTCCTCGCCCTCAACCACGGCGACCGGATACCCGGCCCGCTCCATAACAGTCGCGTCGTCGGTCAAATCCAACCCGGCCGCCGCCCCATGGGCCGCCCGGAACGGGACCGCCGCAAAACCCTGGGGCGTCTGGACACGGCGTAATTCTGAACGATCCACTGACACCGACAACTCCGAACCAGCGCCCACCCGCCGTAACGAATCCACCACCGCCACCACGGGCACGACCGCTTCCGCCCCCGTCTGAACCGCCGCGATTACCCGCCGCCACAACGCCACCGACGCCAGCGGCCGGGCGGCATCGTGAACCAGCACGACCGACGCCGCCTCGGGCACGGCGGCCAAACCGGCCCGCACCGAATCCTGGCGTTGCTGACCGCCGGCCACCACGGTCACGGACGGCCCCACATAACGCCGGAATTCATCGACCCGGTCGGGCGGCGCCACCACCACAACGGCCGCCGAACCAGCCGCCCAAGCGGTCTCCACCGACCACGCCACCAGCGGCCGACCGGCCAACGGCAAGGCCGCCTTCGGTTGATCCGACCCCAGCCGAACGCCAGAACCGGCCGCCACCACGATGGTGACGACCGGTCCAGACGTTTTCACGTTGTCCAATATCAGGCCGCTGGCGCTGCCTCGGCCACAGTCAGATACGAAGCCAAAACTTCATCCAACATCTCTTCGGCTCGCGTCTCGTCGACCTGTTCGCACAGAGCCAGTTCGGCGATCAGATTCTGACGCGCCTTGGCCAGCATCCGCTTCTCGCCGGCCGACAGGCCACGATCACGCTCACGCCGCCAGAGGTCGCGCACGACTTCGGCCACTTTCAGCACATTGCCCGAGTGGAGCTTCTCCAAGTTGGCTTTAAAACGCCGCGACCAGTTCGTTGGTTCCTCGGCGCAAGGCGTTGTCAAAACCGCAAAAACCCGTTCCAAACCGTCAGCATCAACGACATCGCGAACACCCACCAGGTCTAAGTTGCAGGCTGGTACGCGGACCACCAAATCAGTCTGGCCAACGATTCGCAATACTAAATAGAGCTTGTCCTCGCCTTTGATTTTCCGAGTTTCAATGTCTTCGATGACGGCGGCCCCATGATTGGGGTAAACGACTGTATCTCCGATTGCGAAATCCATAGATTAAGCCCCTTTCCGGCACTCCAGTTTACCACGCTTCAGGCGTGTTGCCGGAGTTTTTTTGGGGCACCCTCAGGGTTAACCCTGAGGGCCATCCCAACGGGGCTATTTCTTGCCCTGGTTCTTGACCGCCTCAATCGAAGCCTGAGCGGCCGCCGGATCGAGGTAACGACCACCTTGGGTGACCGGTACCAAATCGGCGTCCAGTTCGTATAACAGGGGAATTCCGGTGGGGATGTTGAGCCCCGCGATGTCGGCGTCAGAGACCCCATCAAGGTGCTTGACCAAGGCCCGCAACGAGTTGCCGTGAGCGGCCACCAAGACTGTCAACCCAGCCCGCAGATCGGGCACGATCTGGTCGTACCAATAGGGCAACAGCCGCACCACGACATCCCGCAAGCACTCGGTTTGAGGCCGGGCTTCCGGCGGCAAGGTGGCGTAGCGGGGATCGTGGAATTGGGAAAACTGGTCATCCCGGTCGAGTGGCGGCGGTGGCACATCGTAACTCCGACGCCACAACATGAATTGTTCTTCGCCGAACTCGGCCAGAGTCTGGGCCTTGTCCTTGCCCTGGAGAGCGCCATAGTGGCGTTCGTTCAGCCGCCACGACCGCCGCACCGGCACCCAGTGCCGATCGCAACCGTCCAAAGCCAGATTGGCCGTGTGAATCGCCCGCCTCAGAACCGACGTGTGGACGACATCGGGCAACAGATTCTCATCTTTGAGTAGCTGCGCTCCCCGCGTCGCTTCGGCCACGCCCTTGGCGTTGATGTCGACGTCAACCCAACCGGTAAACAGGTTTTTGGCATTCCATTCGCTCTCACCGTGGCGGAGCAGAATCAACTTCGCTGTCATGGAATCACCCTAACGGACGCCACCGAGCCTGGTTCAGGCTTGTGCCGACTCGTGAAACCGATCGCCCTTAATCGCTCCGAAATTCGGCCGCCCGCGAAACGGCCATCGCCTTGACCGGCCAGGAGCCTGCCGAATATCTCCCGCACGCGCCACACATCCCGGATCGGGCAATCTCCAAACCCCAGAAGGCGTGCCCGTATCTAGCCTCCGTCGTCTGTCTCAGTCCTTTGTCAGTCCGACGCTTTAGACTGTCGCCGTTACCGACGAGGAGGCGTGACGATGGCTAACGGTCAGCCGGGGTGGTACCCCGATCCGGGCGGCACTGTGATGATGTTCCGCTATTGGGATGGTCGTAGTTGGTCTGATGCCCTGTCACCAACGCCTTACGCGCAGCCGCCAACGTCCCCTGGGGCGCCCCCCGGTTTCGATCCCCGGCAACCTATCCTGACCGGTGCCAGTACCAGCCAGGCCCAGCCTTCTTTTGGCTCCTCACCCGCCGGTCCTAGCCCGGCCGGTGCTTTCCCACCGGATTTCGGCCTGACCCAACCACCACCTAAGAAATCCCCGATCGGCACGATTGTGTTGATCGTGGCCGGAGTCGTCGTGCTCGGTCTGATCGGTTGGTTCGTCGTGCCCCGGCTATTCAACGGTGACGACTCCGACCCGGATGATCCGAACGTTGTCCCCTCCGCCACGTCGAGCGTCTGTCCGCCGGTCAGTACGGTGCTGCCGACGCCGGCCGATCACCCCGACGATGGTTGGGTTCACGGGGGCGATCTGGCTTATCCGATGTTGCCTGCCCCCTGGAGTACGCCGGACCCGGATTACCGAGTGCCGTTCGGGCGCGACGTGCTGAGCCAGAACTACACGATTCACCGCAACTACTCCAACAGCGGCACGTCCTGGGTGGCTTCGGTGCTGGTAGCCGAGCTGTACGCCGGGGACGGTTTCTACAATCCCCAAGAGGGCGCCGAGATCGTCACCGAATGTGTCCTCGGTCAGTTCTACAGCGACGCCGTCGTGACGCGGGCTGACCAGCGTAACGAGGCCTACACGCTCGATGGTGACAACGGTTGGATCATCGAATCGACCCTGTCCTTCAACATCCCTGACCTGCCGACCACGTCCGAGGACATCACGATCATCGTCGTCGCCACCGGCGAGATGACGTCGAGCCTGTTCTATTCGTCAGTCCCCAACGACTCCAGCCCAGCCATTGTGGCCGCGGTCGACAACGTCATCAGCAACCTGCGGGTGTCCCAGTAATCCTGGTCAAGGTCTAGGACGAACGTCCCCACCAGCGCCGTGACTTTTTCGGTTCCGGCAAATCAAGCTTGAGCAGCGCATTCTCGACCACCTCTTGCAAACCCGGATGCGGCCAGTACTGATCGCGGGCCATCGTCCAGGCATCGAGTTGGAACGTCATCGCCTGAATCAGCGGCTGCAGCAGCACCTCGGCCTGGGGGCCGACGATGTGAGCACCCAGCAACTGCCCGGTCGGCGCGGCCAGCAGTTTGACGAAATGGTGATCCGATGTGGTCTCCAGCGCCCAGCCGTAAGCGACCTCCCGAAAATGGTGAACGGCCTTGACATACGGCGTTTGAGCGGCTTCGAGAGCCTGTTCGGTGGCGCCCACCGAAGCGGCCTGCGGCGTCGTGAACAGAGCCATCGGCACGGGCCGTTGGCCGACCGATTGGAGCTTTTTGGGATGCTTGAGATTGTGGCGCAAGACCCGGGCTTCATGATTGGCCACGTGTTTGAGTTGCTCGGGCGCATCGACATCAC
>JAISGZ010000049.1 GCA_031262845.1 Propionibacteriaceae bacterium
ACCAAGTGGTGCAGCTTCAACATGTAGATGTAACCGACACCGACCGGTTCGGGATAAGGCTCCCCGGAACGGCCGTCGAACAGCCGGGCTTTACCGCCGACGTCGACCAATTGGACGCCATCTCGGTTCGGCAAGCCATGTTCGAGCAGACCGGAAATCTCATTTTCGGTCGCACCGTCGAAGACCGGCGTCGCCAACTTGGTATTGCCCGAGACTCGGCTCAGACCCGATTGTTGAAGATGTTCGGCCCAGGGTTCATTGACATCGGTGATGTCCCAGCCCGACCGGGCGACCCAGCCGAGGTGAGTTTCCAAAACCTGGCCGACGTTCATCCGGGAAGGCACACCCATCGGGTTGAGGATGATGTCGACTGGCGTGCCGTCCTCCAAGAACGGCATGTCTTCAACCGGCAGAATCTTCGAGATCACACCCTTGTTGCCATGTCGACCAGCCAGCTTGTCACCGACCGAAATCTTCCGCTTCTGAGCCACGTAAACCCGGACCATCTGGTTGACACCAGGGGCCAGTTCGTCGCCTTCTTCGGTATCGAAGACGCGGACGCCGATGACCGTGCCCGACTCGCCGTGTGGCACCTTCATCGAGGTATCCCGGACTTCCCGGGCCTTCTCACCGAAGATGGCTCGCAGCAGGCGTTCTTCCGGCGTCAATTCGGTCTCGCCCTTGGGCGTCACCTTGCCGACCAGCACGTCACCGGTCGTGACTTCGGCGCCGATCCGGATGATGCCGCGTTCGTCGAGATCGGCCAGGACATCCTCGTTAGCGTTCGGAATATCGCGCGTGATCTCCTCCGGACCGAGCTTGGTATCGCGGGCGTCGACTTCGTGTTCTTCGATGTGAATCGAAGTCAGGATGTCGTCTTGCACGAGCCGCTCGGACAGGATGATGGCGTCCTCGTAGTTGAGGCCTTCCCAGGGCATGAAAGCCACCAGCAAGTTCCGCCCCAAGGCCATTTCGCCTTCGTCGGTACAGGCCCCATCGGCCATCGGGGTGCCAATTTCAACCCGGTCACCAACCTGGACCAGCGGCCGTTGGTTGATGCAGGTGGCTTGGTTGGAGCGCTTGAATTTGTCGAGTTTGTAAGCCGAGTTCGTCCCCGCGTCTTCGGCTACTTCGATCAAATCGGCCGACACCGAGGTCACAACCCCAGCTCGGGCGGCCAGCGTCACTTCGCCGCCGTCAACCGCGCCGCGATATTCCATCCCGGTTCCCACCAGGGGGGCTTCGTTACTGATCAGAGGCACGGCCTGGCGCTGCATGTTGGCGCCCATCAGGGCCCGCGAAGCGTCATCGTGTTCCAAGAAGGGAATCAGCGCGGTCGCGACCGACACCATCTGACGCGGTGAGACATCCATGTACTGGACCTCGACCGGTGGCACCTGGTCGACTTCGCCTTGGCGCTTGCGCACCAGCACCCGCTCTTCGGTGAACTTCCCGACCTCATCGATCGGCGCGTTGGCCTGAGCGATGATGTAGCGATCTTCCTCATCCGCCGTCAGATATTCGACCTGATCGGTGACGGCGCCGTCGACGCACTTGCGATACGGCGTCTCGATAAAGCCGAAGGCGTTGACGCGAGCGAACGACGCCAGACAACCGATCAAACCGATGTTCGGGCCTTCCGGCGTCTCAATCGGGCACATCCGGCCGTAGTGGCTGGGGTGAACGTCACGCACCTCCATACCGGCCCGGTCCCGACTCAGACCGCCCGGACCAAGAGCCGACAGACGCCGCTTATGCGTCATCCCGGCCACCGGGTTGGTCTGATCCATGAACTGGCTCAACTGGCTGGTGCCGAAGAACTCACGCAGCGCCGCCACCACCGGACGGATATTGATCAGGGTCTGGGGCGTGATGGCCTCGACGTCCTGAGTCGTCATCCGATCGCGCACCACGCGCTCCATCCGGGACAAGCCGGTCCGCAGCTGGTTTTGAATCAGTTCGCCGACCGTCCGCAGCCGCCGGTTGCCGAAGTGATCGATGTCATCGGTCTCAACCGGCAGCCCATTCCACTCGGCCTGACCCTCGTGCAAAGCGCAGAGGTATTTCAGAGCCGTGATGATGTCCTCGCTGTGGAGGATTTGGGCGTTGAAGGGCAGCGACAGACCGAGCTTCTTGTTGATCTTGTAACGACCAACCCGAGCCAAGTCGTAGCGCTTGGTGTTGAAGTAGTAGTTGTCGAGCAGGGTCTTGGCCGCGTCCCGGGCCGGCGGTTCGCCGGGCCGCAGTTTGCGGTACAAGTCCAGCAGCGCCTCATCCTCGGTTTGGACGTGGTCCTTCTCCAAGGTTTGACGCATCGACTCGAAGTCGGCGAATTCCTCCGCGATCCGCTCGGCTGTCCAGCCCAACGCCTTGAGGAAGACGGTGACCGATTGCTTGCGTTTGCGGTCCAACCGGACACCGACCATGTCCCGTTTGTCGATCTCGAACTCCAGCCAAGCCCCCCGCGACGGAATCACCTTGCAGGTGAAGATGTCTTTGTCGGAAGTCTTGTCCGGGGTCTGCTCGAAATAGACCCCGGGAGAACGGACTAACTGCGAGACCACGATCCGCTCGGTGCCGTTGATGACGAACGTCGCCTTCGGCGTCATCAACGGGAAATCCCCCATGAAGACGGTCTGCTCTTTGAGTTCGCCGGTTTCATTGTTCATGAATTCGGCTTTGACATAGAGCGGGGCTGAGTACGTCACATCCCGGTCTTGGCATTCGGCGACCGTGTATTTCGGTTCTTCGAACCGGGGTTCACGGAAGCTCAGTGACATCATCCCGGCGAAATCCTCAATCGGAGAGATCTCTTCGAAAACCTCTTCCAAACCGAATTTCACCGGCGCTTCGGAGTTTCCATCAGCCGCGGCGGCCTTGGCCTGCCACGACTGACCACCGATCAGCCAGTCGAATGAATCACGCTGCAGATCCAGGAGGTTGGGGACTTCCAGAGGCTCGCGGATCTTCGCGAACGAAATCCGCTTGGGGAGAGAGGTTTCACCAGTGTTCTTTAAGGCAGTGCGCGAGGCGGCCAAAGTTTGGGTCCTTCCAGAACTCGCCTGAACAATAGGCAGGCACCATCCACACGGGGACAGGGCACAGCTAGGGCAAGCTGCGATACTAGCGTCCGATTCGATCCAACGCAAACTCGCCCCCTCATTTGGACTCTCTGCCCTGGTTCGGCCAGCCCGAAGTCTCAGCCAGCGATCATGGGCTTCTCCCCCGACACCGATCCCGCTGATTACGACCTGAGCCCTCTTGCCGCGAACAGCGGAGCATTTTCACGGCCCGGTGGCGGTAGCCAGGTCGTGGATTTGGCGCCGCCAATCACCGTGGCGTATGCTCCGACCTGCCGAAGACCGCTGGCGGTCGCCTGGGTAACCAGGTTGACAGAAGTCCCGCGCAGGTGACCTGGTTGATGAATTTCGCCCCGTGTCGCGCTGCGCACGGGGTTTTTTGTCGTTGTGGGGGCCTTTTTGGTCACCTCGGCCAGCCGGTCGCGGTTGGGGGTTCGCCCCCATCTAATTGAGGAAGGGAGACCACATGGCGAGGTCGGACAAGGTCCAGACCGTGGCCGAGCTTCAGGAGCAATTCTCCGGAGCTTCAGCCGCTGTTCTGACCGAGTATCGCGGACTGGCCGTTCAGGATCTGAAGCAACTGCGCCGGAGCCTGGGCGACAATGCCACCTACGCCATCACGAAAAACACGCTGACTCAGATCGCGGCTCGTCAAGCCGGGATCGAGGGACTCGATGAGTACCTCACGGGGCCGACCGCTATTGCCTTTATTACGGGCGACGTGGCGACCGTGGCCAAGAGTTTGCGTGATTTCGCGAAGGACAATCCTGCCCTGGTGATGAAAGCCGGCTTGTTGGACGGCAAGGTCCTTGACGCCGACAGCGTTAAGAAGTTGGCCGACTTGGAGTCCCGCGAGGTGCTCCTGTCCAAGCTGGCC
>JAISGZ010000088.1 GCA_031262845.1 Propionibacteriaceae bacterium
CCCGGTTACTCGACGACTGCTCCCGCTTGGTCTACAACGCCTCCGGCGAACGGCTCGAACAGATCAGCTCTTCAGCAGCGGCGGCCGCACCGGGTGCCTCGGTGGTCGTTCTCGTGACTGGCGTTCAGCCATCGGCTAGACAGTTACGCCACTGCCTCAACCGTTTCTCTCTCAATACCGTTGGTGTGGTCTTGCGCTGTCAGGCCGGGGCTCAACTCAGTCGGGGAAAGATCGGCCAAGCCACGGTGCTGACGATTGGCCAACTTGATGATTTACCACCAGCCTTGCGGACGGTGGGAAGCTGACATGAACGCCAACCGGCCTCGTCGTGAAAATCTGGGTCAAGATCAAAATCCGAACCAAGTTTCGTCCGTTAGCTCTACCAGCGGACCGACCACGTTACCGGCCCGGTCGGTGCCGGCCCGGGCCCAGCTCCGGCCGCGGGCTCTGACTTGGCCAGGTTTGATTGATGGCCTGGTGGTGGTCGTGCTGTTGGGTTGTGGTCTGGTGGGCTTCCAGCCGGTCTTCGGCGATCTTTCGTGGCTCGCCCCAGCCCTGGGCGGTCTGGTGGCCGGATTAGCGGTGGCTTGGTTGGGGGCATGGCGCCGTTGGCCGACTGGTTTGGTCGGTTTGGCGACTGTTATTGCTTATCTTCTAGCTGGGGCCAGTGCTTTGCCGCGGGATGCCCTCGGTGGTGTGATCCCGTCAGCTCAGACGCTCCAACAGTTGCTGTTGGGCGCGGTAACGGTATGGCGGGATTTTTTGACGGCGGTGCCACCGGTAGGTGCCTTCCCTGAGTTAGCTGTGGCACCTTATTTGACGGCCTTGCTGGGTGCGGTCCTGGCGGGCAGCGCCGCCTGGCGGGCCAAGCGGCCGGCTTGGACGTTGTTGCCCGTGGCCATCGTGGTTACCGGTGTCATCGCTTGGGGGGCCGATACCGCTTTCCAGCCCGTCATCCAGGGCTTGCTGCTCGTGCTGGTAGCCCTGACGTGGTTGGCTTGGCGCCGCCGGTCGAGGATCGCGGCCAGCGGTTTGGCCACCACGGGTTCTGAGGGACTGTCACGCCGTTGGGTTCGACCGCTGCGGGACAGTGTCATGGTGTTGGGCGCGGCTGTCCTCGTGGCCGGTGCGGTCGGCTGGACGCAGTTGGATGATTTGCCCCGGCGAGTGGCCCGCCAACAGATCACGCCGCCGCTCAATTTGCGGGCTTGGGCCAGTCCCTTGATGGATTTCCGGTCGCTCGTCGAGCTACCCACCGATACCGCCCTGTTCACTGTCGATAACTGGCCGACCGATTCTGGCCAAGAGCCGAACTACCGCCTGCGGCTAGGGGTAATGGATAGCTACGACGGGCTGGTTTATAACGCTTCGGGGTCGTATTTCCGGGTTGGTCCAGAACTGACTTTTTCTGCCACCGAGCCAGTTGGCAACCCCATTTCCGTAACCATTGAGGTCGACGATTACGACGGTGTCTGGGTGCCGGGGCTGAGCCAGTTGACCGAGGTCCAGTTCGCTGGTGACCGGGCCTTGGCGCTGACCGAAGACCTGTACCACAACGCTGAGGCTGATGCTCTGATTGACCCGGCCGGACTCACCCAGGGCGACCGTTACCGAGTTGATTCCATCGTGCCGACGCTGACAGCTGAGGACGTGGACGGTCACAGTCCGGGGCTGCCAGGAGGCCAAAGGATGCCGGCCTTACCGGCTGGGGCGGTGTCTGATGTCGTCACCGATCAAGCCAACCGCATGGTCGGCGAGGCCCGTGACGACGTCAGTCGGATTGAGGCGATTGTCACGCACTTATCGGCTCGGGGATGGTTCTCTCATGGTCTGGAGGGACAGACCAAGTCGTTACCCGGGCACTCGTCTGGCCGGATCGCTGACTTGCTGGCTGACCCTGACTTGATGATTGGTGACGATGAGCAATACGCCGTCGCGGCGGCTCTCATGTTGCGCCAATTGGGTTTGCCGGCTCGGGTGGTCATGGGGTTCTATCCGGACGAAAAGTCAATCCCGATCAAAGACGGTACCTGGACAGTGACCAGCAATGATGTCCACGCCTGGATCGAGGTGCCCTTCGAAGGCCTGGGCTGGGTTGTCTACAATCCGGTGCCGCCGGAGGACCAAGAGCCCATCGAACAGACACCGCAGTCGCGCACCGATCCCAAACCCCAGATCTTGCAACCGCCTCCGCCGCCCGATGATTTGGAAGCTGAAGAACCGGAAAACGTACCGGAAGAACGCAACGAGGAAGAAAATAACCTCTATGGGATCAACTGGCAGTTAGTGCTGAGAATTGTGGCCCTGATCGGCCTACCACTGCTGGTTCTCTTGGGTCCGCCGCTGCTCATTTTGGCCCTGAAATGGCGTCGGCGACGGCAGCGTGGGCTGGCGCAAGATCCGGCTGAACGCGTGGTTGGCGGTTGGCAGGAAGTGCTCGACCGGGCGGCCGATTTAGGGGCGGTGGTGCCGCGCGGCGCGACCCGGAGTCAAACCGCCCAGTCGGTTGGCCGTTATGTGGCCGATTTGAACGCTCACCGGCCTGGGCCCGCCGAGACGGCTGCTCCGGCTCACGGCGTCGACGGTCAGGCTAGCGGTAACCCGGTCGCCCGCTTGAGCCAGGTCGCGCCCGCTTCAGCTCAGGCGGTGGCCCCCGATGGTGAACAGTCGGCCTGGCCACAACGATTGGGTCGTTTAGCCGCCCAGGCTGATGAGGCGGTCTTTGCCGCCCAACTACCGACCGCCCAGCAGGCCCAGAGCTACTGGGATGAGGCCGGGAACGTTAGCCAAGACTTGCTGTTGGTCGTTGGGCCGGGGCGGCGTTGGCGAACCCGATTGGCCTTGACGTCATTGCGACGTCGGCCAAAACCGACGGTTGAGGTGGACAAACCACGATGACCGAAATGGTGATGTGCCAACGCTGTGGTCAGCCCGTAGCGACGGGCGCGCCGTATTGTCCACGCTGTGGGCAGCCGGTGTTGCGCCGGTCGGTGCCGCCACCGCTCACCCCAGTTTCCGGTCCAGCCGGGCCGCCGATGGGTCCGGTTGTGGTTGCCACACCGCCGGTGCCGGCGGCTCCAGCCCCGGCGGTGTCCGGTCCCAGACCGGCCTTGATTACCTCAGTGCCAGGCGTTAGCCTGCGGCCGCCGGCGCCCTCAACGGTCCCCACCCGATCGGCCAATCGGCCGATGATCGCGGCCGTGCCATCACAGTCCAGCTCACCGCCCCCCGGCCTAGCTTCCCAAGCCGGGCCGATCATCGCGGCCGTGCCCTCATTACCGGGAGCTAACCCGTCACCACCGCTAGTCCCGAGTCCGGATGTGGATCAGACTCGCTTGTCGGTGCGGCCGGACGGTCCGGCTGCGCCCTTGCCGGAGCCAGTTGCGCAGGTACTTGTGCTGGTAATCAGTGATGGCCAGCGCGTACCGGCGACGGGCCCGGGTTTGATTGGTCGCAACCCACCTCGACGAGACCCAGCCGTCACGGTCATTGCTGTCAACGATCCGAGCCAGTCGATTTCAAAAACTCATCTCGAGTATGGCTTGGCCGACGGCCGCTTATGGGTCAAAGACCGTGGCTCAACCAACGGTTCGCGCTGGCTGCGGCCAGGCCAACCGCCGGTGCCACTGGCGCCCGGCGAAGCCGTCTTCGTCAGCCCCGGCGAGACCATTGAGTTTGGTCAGTGCCAGTGCCAGGTCGAGTGGGGGAGCGCATGAACGAAGTCAAGTTGACCAGCGTCGAGTCGCCTCTCCTGACTGAGTCAACCTCACCTCGTTTGGTCGGTGCGACCGGTGTCAGCGGCACTCTTCAGTCACCATCGGCTCAGTCACCATCGACGCCACTGGGTGCCAGTCTGCCCGGGCAAGAACCGGACCAGCCAGCCGATTGGTCGAGCTGTCCGCCTCGTCTTCACAACCACCGTTGGGGATCGCTGGAATTGTCGTGGGCCGCTGTTTCGGTGGCGGGAAATCACCGTCCCACCAATCAGGATGCGGTGGTAGCTGCCCCTCCGGTCTTCGTCGTCGCCGATGGCATGGGTGGTCACCAATTCGGTGAACAGGCCAGTGCCGCTGTTGTCGCCGCTATGACACCTCTGATCGGTCGCCGCGATCTCACCGTGGAATCGATTCGGCAGGCTCTTGACTGGGCGCAGCAGGAGATCGATCAGTTGACGGTGAGAGCTTCAACCGGTCAATCCCGGCCGGCCAACCGGACCATTCGGACAGCTGGTGCGACCGTGGCTGGGTTGGTGTTGGTTCGGCAAGATGACCAGTGGCAGTGGTTGGTCGTGAATGTGGGCGACTGCCGGGTTTACCGGTTGACCGAGGACGACTGTGAACAGATCACAGTCGATCACACCGAAGTCCAGGAACTCCTTGATCAGGGGGCGATTAGCCCAGCTGAAGTGGCCCTTCATCCCCGTCGTCACGTGGTCACGCGAGCGCTCGGAGCAGGTTCTGAAGCCGAGCCCGACTACTGGCTGTTGGCACCAGGCGGCCGGGAGCGATGGTTGATCTGTTCGGATGGTCTCAGCGGTGAACTCCCGGCCGACGTCGTAGCGGCGGCTCTGGAGTACGACGGCGAGGCTGACCAGGCAGCGACGGCTCTATTGGCGGCAGCTTTACGGTCGCGCGGTCGGGACAATGTCTCTATCATTGTCGTCGACGCCGTCTTCGATCCCACCACGCCTGCGGTTCCACCACTGAGCCGGGACAGTCGGATGGGAACGGCTCAGCCCTGTTCTTCCAGGTCAGCGCGAACTGTTCCCAGAATCTGATGAAGGAGTCCTACGATGACGCGGTACTTCAGCGGTGATGGTTATGGGTTGGTCTCCGGCCTGGTTTTAGCTCTCCTGCCCGCTGACACCGAGATCAGCCAACTCAACCGACTGTGGGATGGACTGAGCGGGCAACCAGAACTGACGGACCTCTTGCAAGCGCTCACCAGTCAGCGGTCGAAGACGTGGCCCGGTTGGCCGGCTTTTGCCCTGGTGATGCGGGAGGACAATGGGGGTTTGAGATTAGTCGTGCGGGGCGCTTGCCAGGTGCGTGTGACAACTGCCACGGGGGAACAGGTTTTTGATGGCCGGTCGGTCACGACCTGGCGCGAAGACACGGTGTCAGAGCCACTTCGGGTGTGTTTGACGGCCGTCGACGGGCCAGTTGGCGGAGATGGTTTGCCGGTGGCCTGTGGGATCGTGCGGACGTCCCGGCTCGAAACTGATTGGCTCGAAACTGATTGGACGGGCGAACCGCTTCAGCGGAGCGCCGCTAAGCCGTCGCAAGCCGCTGTGAAACCAGCGCTGGACGAACCTGCCTTCGTGGTCAAGCCGGTC